>VGOZ01000001.1 GCA_016875715.1 Chloroflexota bacterium
GCGTCTCGTTGTCGGTCTGGTCGGGCGGCGCGATCCCGGAGCGTTCCTCGCACCGCTGGCCGCGATCGCCGGGGAGATCGTGGCCGTGCCGGTCCCGGGGTTCGACGCGGTCGACCCATTCGCCATCGCCGCAGCCGCGCGTGCGCACGGTATCTCTTCGGTCGTCGTGGACGCACTCGAAGACGCCCTGGCCTCGGGTGCCGAACGCGACGTCTGCGTGACGGGCAGTCTGTATCTCTATGCCCGGACCCTCCGGTACACTGGCGGAGCAACCACACTGCGGGGGTGACGGGTCAAATGGCGCGCCGGGTCAAACTCGGTCTTTCCGGGTTGGGATCGATCTCCCAGCGGGGTATTCTGCCCCATCTCTCGCTGCAGGACGCGAAGGAGAAGATCCACCTCGCCGCCGTCTGCGACATCGTCGCCGATCGCGCCGAGGTCACCGCGCGCCAGTACGATGTCGAACAGCACTTCTCGGACTACGACGAGATGCTCCGGCGGGCGGACATCGAAGCGGTCGCGATCGCCGGACCCATTCCGGTGCATTACACGCAGGTGATGAAAGCGCTCAACGCGGGTAAGCACGTCTATGTCCAGAAGGCGATGACGGTGAACGTCCAGGAGGCGACCGACATCGTCAACCTGAGGAAGAAGACCGGCCTGAAACTGGTCGCCTCACCGGGTCAGATGCTCAATCAGACGCAGGTGCGCATTCGCAATCTCATCAAGGATGGCGCGCTCGGCAAGATCTACTGGGCGTTTACTTCGAATGTCGGCGGCGGACACGAGAACGAATCGTTCCGCGCCGGCGGCGACGTGCTCTCCAACGTCGACCCGACCTGGTACTACAAGAAGGGCGGCGGGCCTATGTACGACATGGCCGTCTACCAACTGCACTCGCTGACGGGCATCCTCGGGTCGGTGAAGAAGGTCTCCGCCATGTCGGGCATCGGGACGCCGGTCCGCTTCTTCAAGGAGCGCGCGATCGACGTCGAGATGGACGACAACACCCTCCTCCTCCTCGACTTCGGCGATCATACCTTCGCCGTCGCCACCGGCCAGAATTGCGCCAACACGCCGACGATCGGCTTCGGGCGGATGGTGTTCTTCGGCACCGAGGGTACGATCGATATGGGTCAGGCCGTCGGCGGCGTCGAAGTCAACGTGCCAAAGCGCCTGGCCGGTACGCTCGGCTTCCCGGGGGGCACTTTCAAGTTCGGCGCTGGCGCGCCGGATATTCCCTACGTGACCGGCCAGCATATGCGCATTCAGGAGGCGCACGTGTACGCCGACATCGCCCACTTCGCGGAGTGCATCGCGGAGAACCGGGACCCGATTCCCACGGCCGAGCACGCCCGCCACGTCGTGGAGGTCATCGAGAAGGGGTACATCGCGGCGCGGACCGGGACGACGCAGGAGATCGAGTCGTCGATGTAAGGACGCCCCGTGCTCACCCCAACCCTCTTCTCCCAAGAAGGAGAGGGATCCGGAGCCTCAGCGGCTCCCCTGCCGGCGCGCGAGTCGCCGTGCGCACCGTCCGTTCCGCAGGAGACGCCCCCGAGCGACGATATCGTGATCCGGCTCGTGCTTGCGGTCGAACGCGATCGCTGCGTCGGTCGGTGACATCGCGCTGACCTTCTCCGCATTGGGAGGCGCGTCGCGCGGGCGATCGGACACGTGCATCAGGCCGTCACCCACTTCGTCCGGCCAGACCCAATACACTTTGAGCGGCGTACCGCACGAGCAGCGCGCGACGGCCACGCCTCAGCCGCCCGCCGCACGCAGAGCGTCGTGGAGCCGCGTCGCGTGCCAGGGCACCGCGACCTCCGGATCCTCGATCTCCGGATGCCACTTCTTCTCCCACTCCACGGCCAGCCACCCGGACCACGCGCGGCGCACCAGTTCGCGGATCATCGCCTCGATGGGAAGCTCGCCCTGCCCCATGAGCACGAGTTTCCAACCGTCGCCCTCGCGCCGCGCGTCCTTGATGTGGGTCGCGATGACCCGGGAGCCGATGAGGTCGTAGGTCTGTGCCGGTGTCTCGCCGCTGCGGATCGGATGGTGGACGTCCCATAGCGCGCCGATCGCGGGCGAAGGGACGCGCTCCAGGACCGCCGCGACGTCTCGACTCGCCGACAGCGAATCGTGGGTCTCCAGCGCGATGCGTACGCCGGCGCGCTCGGCGGCGGGGGCGAGGAGGTTCAGCGACTCCACGACCCGTTCCCGCGCCGCCCCCGGCGGATCGCCCTCCGGGGTGCGCCCGCCAAATACGCGAATGAGCGGAGCCTCCAGTTCCTGGGCGAGCGCAAGGTAGCGGACCGCCTCGGCGCGCGCGAGAGCCCGGGCATCGGCATCCGGGTGGGCGAAGGAACACGAGGTGTCGATCGAGCAGATTGGGAACCCGGCCATCGCTCGCCGAATGCGCGCGATGCCGGATCGTCCTGGCGAAGAAAGCACGATCTCGCTATCGAGCAGGCGAAGGCTGAGTCCGTCGTAGCCGGCACGGCGGACCTGTTCCGCGGCGTGCTCGAGCGTCCAGCCAGGGCAACCGAGCGTCGAATATGCCAGCCGAATGGTCACGGAACCACCTCGATCCACCCGTCGCCGGGGATGAATTGGCCGATCTCCGCCGCGGCGAGCGTGTTCGCGGCCTCGAGCGCCGCGCGCAGCGCGCCGGCGCGTTCCGGTGCGATCGCGATGAGAAGGCCGCCCGAAGTCTGCGCGTCGGCGAGGATGAGGCGATCGGTCGTATCGATCCGCTCGTCGAAGCGCGCGATCGCGGCCACTGCGGCGGCGTTGCGGCGCGTTCCCGCGGGCACGATCCCCCGCGCGGCGAGATCGCGTACCCCTTGCTGAACGGGCACCGCCGAGGCGGAGATGCGCGCCGCGACCGGTCCGGACTGGACCATTTCGGCCAGGTGGCCGAGAAGCCCGTAGCCCGTTACGTCCGTCACTGCGCGCGGATGCAGGTCGCGCATCGCATCCGCGGCATCGCGGTTGAGGGTCGCCATCACCCGCACGGCGCGGAAGCGGATCGCCTCGGACGCCTGCCCCTGCTTGATCGCGGTCGCGATGATGCCCGCGCCGAGCGGTTTGGTGAGGAAGAGGCGGTCGCCGGGCTGGGCGCCAACGTTCCGCCGGATGCACTCCGGGTGGATCGTACCGGTGACGGCAAGGCCGTATTTCGGTTCGGCGTCGTCGATGGAGTGGCCGCCGACAATGGGGATGCCCGCCTCGCGGGCCTTTTCGACGCCCCCGCGCATGATTTCGACGAGGATACCGCTCTCGAGACGATCGCGCGGGAAACCAACGATCGCCAGGGCGTACAGCGGTGTAGCGCCCATGGCGTAGATATCGGAGAGCGCGTTCGCGGCCGCGATCGCGCCGAAGTCGTACGGTTCATCGACGATCGGGGTGAAGTAGTCCACCGTGGAGACCAGCGCCTGGTCGGGCGCGATCCGATAGACGGCGGCGTCGTCGCTGGTGGCGTTACCCACCAGGACCGCGGGATCGGCGATCGCCGGTAAGTGGCGCAGAACCTGCGCCAGCTCGCTCGAGGCGAGCTTGCACGCTCATCCGGCGCCGTGGGAGAGTTGGGTCAGCCGAAACGCGCCGGGCGTACGCTCAAATGCGGACAAAGCGCGCAACGTTGAGAACTAAGACCATGCCCGCGGCCTGGGCTGTTCCGGCGCCGCTGCTGGCGCGGTGGGTGCGCTCGCGGAGAATGCGCAGGACATCGTCGACCTTCTCGTCATCCACGCCGACGAGGATCGTCGCATTGCCGCGCTTGAGGAAACCGCCACTGGTGTTGATGCGTGTAGAGCGGTACTCCGCAGCGACGAGCGCGTCGATGACGGTGCCCGCGTCCTGATCCTGCACGATGCCGACGACGAGTTTCACCGGCCGTCAGTCTAACACCCGGGGGAGGCGACCGCCGAAACAATGGCGTGGCGCAGCGTCGAGGCCGCGCGCGTACGCACGTCCACTCGCGGTCAGGCCCGTACGCGCTCACTCGGTGGCCGCGTCCGTTCCCACCCCGGGCGGCAGGCCCACGCTGGCGCACGCGGCGACAATGCCCCGGCGCATGAGATGCTCTGCCGCGATCACAATGTCACCAAGCGGGTGGCGGGCGTCGAGGGAGAGGACAGCGGCCCGCACCTGGCGGCCGAGGTCGAGCGTCTTGGTGAAGGTCTGCATGAGATCCCCCTCAGGGATACCGATCCCCTCCATCATCTCTTCGAATGGAACGCCGAGGCACCAGGCGTGGGCGATACCCGTGAAGTTCAGTGCGAAGCCGGGTGTCAGAGCGAGCGCGGCGTCGCTCTCGGCCCGGAGTACCACGTCCTGCGCCCGGCTCAACCGGTCGCGCAGCGGCCAGACCCTCGCGGGCATCCGGAAGCGGTTGAAGAACGCCCGGTCGCGGTCGTAGCAGAACCAGCTCAGCGCCTCCAACACATCGGCCGGAGATGCCTCGTCGAACGTGCCTCCCACGATCGCCTCGACGAGGATGATGCCGTTGGCGTCGAAGATCTCGCGGAGCGCGGCCGCCTTGCCCGTCAGCGCTCCCTGATGGATGTAGCCGAGCCGCGCGAGGACGGCCTCGATCGCGCGAATCGTTCGCGCGGTACGGGCGCTCTTCCGTTCGCGCGCGCGCAGGCTCTCCTGATCGAGTCCGGCGATGCGATCGGTCAGCAGATCGCGCCGCGTATAGCGCGCGGCCACGGCCTCGTGACCCCGCGCGCCTCGGCGCCACCGATGCGCCGGAGCGTCGAGAACCGCGCGCGGGCCGTGCTGGAGTTCGTGGCGCAGCGCCTGCGCCTCGGCCAGGAGGATCCGCGCCTCATCGTCGATCTGGAACTCGCGGAGCGAGGACGCGAACAGACGGGCGAGCCGCGCGGTGGGGCGATCGCCGCGATCCCAGAGGTTGAGCGCGGTGTTGTACCGGAGCGCGAAGGCGCTCTCGATGGGAAGCAGATCGCCGGTCGCGATCTCGATCGCGTCGCGCACCGTCACCCACGGCGAGTAGGGAATGACCGCGACTCCCCGCGCGTCGATGCCCCGGCGGCCGGCCCGGCCGGTGAGTTGCCGGTACTCGTTGGGCGTCAGCGGCCGCCGGGACTCGCCGTCGAACTTGCTCAGCGCACCCACGACGACCGTGCGCGCCGGCATGTTGATCCCCAGGGCGAGCGTATCGGTTGCGAAGACGACACCGAGTAGTCCCGCCTGGAACAGCTCTTCCACCAGCGCCTTCAGGACAGGGAGCAGGCCGGCGTGGTGGAAGCCAACGCCGCGCACGAGCGTTCGCGTCAGCACGGCGACCTGGGCGATCTGCCGGTCGGTCGGATCGAGATCGGCGAGGTGCGCGTCGATACGCTCGCGGATCTGCGCGACCTGGGAGGCAGTGGCCAGGCCGCGCGTGGCGACCTGCTCGGCGCCGTTCTCGCACTCGCGACGGCTGAAGAAAAAGTAGATCGCGGGCAGAAGGTCCGCCTGCTGAAGGTGCGCCACGATCTCGGTCGGGAGAGGTTCGCCCGCCGCGCCGCGGCGACCTCGACCCCGAGTCCTACCGGGCCCGATGCGCAGTTCGCCACCTAGACCGCGCAACGCCGCGGTCGTGCGCCCCTGCCCATCCATCAGTGGATGGAGCGCACCCTCGTGAAAGTAAAGGTTCTCGAGCGGGACCGCCCGCTGGCGGTGGATGATCAGTTTGATCGGGCGGTGCACCTCGCCGATCCAATCTGCGACCTGCGCGGCGTTGGAGACGGTCGCGGAGAGGCAGACCAGTTGCGCATGCCGCGGCGCGCAGATGATCGACTCCTCCCACGTGGAGCCGCGCGCCGGATCGGAGAGGAAGTGGATCTCGTCGAAGATGAGGCAGTCGACGTCGGCAAAGTCGTGCGGACGCTGGAGCAGCATGTTGCGCACGACCTCGGTCGTCATCACGCAAATGCGCCCCTCGGGGTTCTCGACGACGTCCCCTGTCATCAGCCCAACCGCGATCGGGCCGTAGGCGGCGCGGAGATCACGGAACTTCTGATTGGAGAGGGCCTTGATCGGCGTGGTGTAGAAGGCACGGCGGCCCCGGGCGTGGGCGCGGTGAATCGCGAACTCGGCGACAACCGTCTTCCCCGTGCCGGTGGGCGCCGCGACCATCACCGATGCGCCACTCGCGAGGACGTCGATCGCCTCGCGCTGGAAGTCGTCCAGCGGAAATTCGGCCCGATCCAGAAAGGTGGCGATGAGGGTATCGGCCGGTAAGGGTCCGGTTCGCGGAGCCACAGGACTCATCGCCGCAATCTTCGCAGGGCGCGCCGCGGCCAGCGGTGCCAAACCCTCGGGACATGAGATGTCCGCAGACTCGAAGGAAGACTCCCGGACGCATCCGGAACCCTCCTTGGACCGGGTGATGCGGCGCGCCAGCGAGGGGGGCGAAGTCCGCCCGCCCCTGCCTGGACGGCCACGATCGTGCCGGGTGCGAGACACCCGCTACGCATGCGCCTCGGCGCGAACGTGACTCCCGCGATCACGAGCGCAACTAGCCAATCGACGGATTGCCCATCACCCGGAGACTCTCTCGCGGGGAGAGGGGAAACCGGTCGTCGGACTGCGTCCCGCGCACCCTTGTTCCCGCGCGGACTCGGCAAACGTGGACCGAAGCGGAGGGTAGTTCGGCTGCCCCGAACCGATAGATCCCCGGCGCATCGCGTTGACACCTCGAGGGAGGCTACCTATACTGGCCGCCCGGGGTAGGGTAGAATACCACGCCATGCTGATCGAAATGGCGGTCGATAGCGTCCGCGTTAACGTTCAGTCGTACCAGCGTGTGGTGATTCTCAAAGAGAAAAGATCGGACCGATACCTCCCGATCTTTATCGGTAATTCAGAAGCAGATGCGATCATCGCGTATCTACACAAAGTCAAGGCACCTCGGCCGCAGACGCACGATCTTATCAAGTCGATATTCGGGGAGCTCGGCGCGCGCGTAAGCCATATTGTGGTGAACGATCTCTCCAATGACGTGTACTACGCCCGCATCAATGTCGAACTGGAAGGGCGCCACCACGAGATAGACGCGCGTCCGAGCGACGCGATCGCCGTCGCGATACGGCTCCAGGCTCCCATCTACTGCGAGGAGGCGGTGCTCGAGAAGGGCGCGGTTGAGCTCGAGTCGGATGAGGAGACCGACAGTGTCGAGGCCTCCGGCGCGAAGCCCGATGCCGAAGCGGCGAAGTCGACCGAGCGGATCCCCACAGCGTTCCGCGACTTCATCGATACGCTCGATCTTGACGATCTCGGGCGCGGCGGCGAAGCGGAGCGCGGCAAGCGCTAGTCGACCGAACGCGCTCCAGCCGTCATGGTGAAAGGATACTGCGCGCTCGTCCTCCATAGCCACCTCCCGTACGTGCGGCGGGCCGGCCTGTGGCCACACGGGGAGGAGATGATCCATGAGGCGATCGCCGAGACGTATTTGCCGCTCGCGCGCACCCTTCGCGCCTGGGAACGCGACCGTGTTCCGGCGAGGCTGACTCTCGGTCTGACGCCGATCCTTCTGGAGCAACTCGCCGATCGCGATGTCCTGGAGTCCTTCGTCGCGTACGCCGAGGTCGAGATCGCGGCCGCGGAGCGCGACGTCCGGCACGCCAACTCGGCAGAGCGAATGGCGCTGGCACGCTTCTACATCCAGTTCTACCGCGATGCACTCGCGCTGTTCGACGAGATCGGCGGCGATCTCGTCGGAACTTTCCGCCACGCAAGAGACGCGGGCCTCATCGACGCGCTCACGTGTGCGGCCACCCACGCTTACCTGCCCCTGCTCGATCGAGACAGTACGATCGCGGCGCAACTCGATGTGGGCCGCGCGACATCGCGTCGCCACCTCGGCGCTCCGACTGGTGGGATCTGGCTGCCGGAGTGCGCGTACCGCCCCGCCTACTACGACGGGGTCGGCCGTCTCCGGCCCGGCATCGAAGAGTTCCTGGAGCAGCGCGGCCTCACCCACTTCGTTGCCGAGACCGCGGCGGTCGTCGCCGGGGCCGCGGTCGGCAAGGCTGCGGGCGACGTGCTGGGTCCGTACGGTGTGCCACAGCGACGCGTCGGACCGACATCGGCTTCCGCCGACGGTGGGCGTTCCGTCCTCGTGCCGTTCGCCGTGAGGGACAGTGGCGTCGCCGTCTTCGGGCGCGAGCCACGAACCGGCCTCCTCGTGTGGTCGGCGAGCCAGGGGTACCCGGGGGACTCGGCGTATCGGGAGTTCCATCGCAAGGATCCCCTCTCGGGGCTGCAGTACTGGCGCGTGACGGGCGCCCGGGCGGAACTCGCCGACAAGGCCCTCTACGAACCGGCCGCGGCGCGAGCGAGGGTGGGGGTACACGCGCGCCATTTCGTGGAGGAGGTCGCGGCCCTTCTGTCGAGCGGCCGGGGACAGGGTGGGGTACCTCCGCTCGTCGTGGCTGCCTTCGACACCGAACTATTCGGCCACTGGTGGTTCGAGGGGGTGGAATGGCTCGACGCCGTGGCGCGGGAGATCGCCGGTCGAGCAGACGTGGCGATGATGGCGACCGCGGCGTACCTCGATCGGCATCCGCCCGAGGAGGCGATCGACCTGCCCGAGAGTTCGTGGGGGGCCGGCGCGGATCACACGACCTGGGCGAACGAGCAGACCGCCGATCTCTGGGCCACCATCCACGAGGCGGAACGGCGGATGGAACGGCTGGTCGCGCTGGCGTCCGAACTGCCTGCGCAGCGCCGCGCCCTGGCGCAGGCCGCCCGGGAGAAACTTCTTCTCGACGCAAGCGATTGGCCCTTCTTGATCTCGACCGGCCAGGCCGCGGAGTACGCGCGCGAGCGTTTTCGCGGCCACGCCGACCGATTCTTGGCGCTGGCGCGCATTGTCGAAGCGAACCGCACGGATGCGGATGCCGCGGCGTATGTCAGCGAATGCGAGCGCGCCGATAACCCCTTCCCGGACCTCGATCCGCGCCTGTTCGCGGCGCGTCAGGGCCGGGCCGCCACTTACTGACGGAGCAGCTGCAGGACGTTCTGCGGGAACACGTTCGCCTGGGCGAGCACCGCGGTCGCACTCTGGGAAAGGATCTGCCAGCGGGTGAAAGAGACGGTCTCGCCGGCGATGTCGAGATCGCGAATGCGCGACTCCGAGGCGTGCAGGTTCTCGACCGCGGCGTTCAGCGTGCCGACGACCGCTTCGAGCGCGTTCTGCGCCCCGCCCAGTGTGGCCCGCTGACTGCTCACCGCGTCGATCGCCGCGTCGATAGCCACGATCGTCTGGTTGGAGTCCTCGGGCGTATCCAGCGAAATCGTGTCGATGCCGAGCGCCGGAGTCTGCATATCGGAGAACTCGACCGCCAGACGCTCGCCCGAATTGCCGCCGATCTGGAGGTTGACCGTCTTTGAGGGGGATTCGCCGAAGAGCGTGAACTGCGCGTACCGCGTCGTCGTCGCAATCCGATCGATGTTGTCGAGTACCTGATTTGCCTCATTGGTGATCGCGGTGCGCTGCTCCAGATTGATCGTGCCGTTCGAGGCCTGGACCGCCAGTTCGCGGAGGCGTTGCAGCGACAGATGGACGTTGTCGAGGGAGCCCTCGCCGATCTGAATCATCGATACGCCGTCGAGCGCGTTCCGTGCGGCCTGTTCCGTAGCGCGGATCTGGGCGCGCAGTTTCTCGCTGATGATGAGTCCGGCGGCGTCGTCCTTCGAGGCGTTGATCCGCAGGCCGGAGGACAGTTTCTGCGTCGAACCTGCCAGCGAGTCGGAGACCAGACCGAGGCTCCGATTCGCGGTGAGGGCAGCGACGTTCGTGTTGATGCGGACCATTTGTTTACCTCGCTACGGGAGAAGTATCGGCAGTCGCGTGCACCGCACCAGCGCCTGACGTGGCGTCGACGGTGAACTCCAGTTCCCGCGCCACCGAGCGCAGCCCGGCTCGGCCGATCTTCGACGCCGGGTTGATTGCTGCGGCCAGCGCGAAGGCGTGGAACGCGTCATGCGTGCGACCGATGGAGCGGAGCGCCGACCCGAGGAGCACGTAGATGTGGGCGTTTGTCTGGTGCCGTTCGATCGCGGCGCCCAGCAGGTCGACGCATGCCTCGTACTGGCGCAAGTGGTGGAGCAGTTCGCCGGCCAGCATCCAGTAGGTCGCGTTCTCCGGCCGCCGCTCGACCTGCGCGGTGAGATGCTCCAGGGCCTCCTGCGACCGCCCCTCCTGCACCAGCGCCTGTGCGTAGACGCGATGGGCGTCCACCAGGTTCGGCGCTTGCTCCACTGCCCGCGCGAGCAGTGGGAGCGCCTCATCACGCCGCCCGACCGCCAGCAGGCCGCGACCGTAGGCGTACGCCGTCACGCCCTCTGACGGCATGGTTTCGTGGGCGCGCCGCCACCGCTCCAGGGCCAGATCGTGCCGCTCGCGCTTCCAGGCGACGCTGCCCAGTTCGATGAGCGCCTTCCAGCTACCCGTCCCGGCGTCGACCTGATATTCGGTGACCCTCCCGCGGAGCGCGATCGCAAGCTGGAAATACCGCTCGGCGCGATCCAGGTCTCCCGCCCGACCGCAGGCGCAGCCGAGGGTGAAAGCGAGTTCCGAGTACGCGTACTCGCTCATCCCCGGCGTGCCGATCGCGATGGCGACCTCCGGCTTCCCCATCTGCATCGCCGCGCGCATCGCCACCGTGCGGATCAGCCCCGCGAAGTCCGGGCGCATGCGTCCGCGGAACCGTGCTAGCCCCGACCGGGCGATCCGGACCGCGCTCGCGGAGTACCCCGCCGAGCCGTACTGCGTCGCGAGGTAATAGTACAGCTCAGGAGCGTCAGGTCGCGCGGCGAGCTCCTGACGGAGGAGCCGCATGTTCCGACGGTGCCGTGTCCGCGCCGTATCAGTCGTCGGGTCGACGTAGCCCGTGTGCTCGATCGTGAGGCTGGCGCAGCTAGCCTCCATTTCTTGCGAGTCGGCGGCGTGGACCACATTCTCGTGGATCGGAAAGATCCAGCGGATCTCCGGCACGCGCCGGAACAAGCGCCGCCCGCCACTGACCGAATAGCCCAGATCGTCCCACCGCCGGCTGCGCACCGGGACCCGCAGGAACATCACCGAATCGGGCTGGGCTGCCAGATCGCGGCGGAGCGCGCCGGGCTCGCGCTCGTGCGCGATGTCATCGCCGTCCAGGATGAGAACCCAGTTGCCCGACGCCTGAGCAAGCGCATAGTTGCGCGCCGCGGAGAAATCGCCGATCCACGAGAACCGGAAGACGCGCGCGCCGAGTTCCTCGGCGATCGCGACGGTACGGTCGGTCGAACCTGTATCCACAACGATCAGTTCGTCGGCGATCGCGCGCGCGCTGGTGATCACACGGGCGAGATTCTTCTCTTCGTTCTTGACAATCATTGTCAGACTGACGCGCACCGTATCCATCACGCGAGCGACCTCCGTGGCGCACTCCTTTTTATCTTCGGCCCGGCCGGAGCCGACCTTGAGCGCGACGGGCCCGGCCGCCGCAGTTCCCCTACCAAGTGAGGAGACTGATACGGAAAGGGGAGTAGGGTGACCCCTTAAGCTTACCCACACGGTGCCGATAATCGGCCCAGAAGGACACCGAGGAGGTCCGACGCCGGATCACCGGCGCAACGAGGTCGAGCGGCCACTGGCCGCGGCAATACCGGCGGGGAACGGAATCCCCGACCAACGCGAAGAGAGCAGAGGAGGCTTTCCCCACCATGGGTGTTCGCATCTATACCAACATCGACGCGATCAACGCCGACCGAAACCTCGGCATCACGTCGCTCGGGCTGAGCAAGTCGATCCAGCGACTGTCTTCGGGTCTGCGGGTCAACAGCGCGGCCGATGACGCCGCCGGTCTGGCCATCAGCGAGCGGCTGCGCGCGCAGGTGCGCGGCAACAACCAGGCGGTCCGCAACACGCAGGACGGCATCAGCCTCATCCAGACCGCCGAAGGCGCACTGGATGAGGTACACGGGATGCTCCAACGCATCCGTGAACTGAACGTGCAGGCAGCGAACGGCACGACGTCGACGGCCGACCGGACTGCCCTCGGCAACGAGTGCATCGAGCTGGCCGACGCGATCGATCGGATCGCGAAGACCACGCAGTTCAACAACCTCATCCTTCTGGATGGAAACTTCGGAAGCTTGACGTTGCAGATCGGACCGAACGGCGACGTGCCGCCGCAGAATTACACGACCACACTCACGATGTCGGACATGCAGATGTCTGCGATGGACCTATCCACCTTCACGACCGACGGCGGCGCCACGAACATCGCCGGCGCGACCGAAGCGAACCAGAATATCATCAAGGTCGATACCGCGATCGACACGGTCTCCAGCTTCCGCGCGCTCCTGGGCGCCCGGCAGAACATGCTCGAGCATGTGGTGGCGAGCCTGAACGTCGCGAGCGAGAACCAGGCTGCGGCCGAGTCCCGGGTGCGCGATCTCGATGTCGCGACCGAGACGGTGAACTTCACCAGGTTGCAGATCCTGCAGCAGGCCGGTACGGCCGTCCTCGCGCAGGCCAACGTCGCGCCCCAGACGGTTCTCCAGCTCCTTCGCTGATGGGCAGCTAGGAGGGGAATGATCGAGGAGGTAGACAGATGGAAAAGAGTGTCCTTCCCGTGGTTGGAGCGACTATGGCGACCGATGTCGCGACGATGCTCCGGTCCCGGGCCGAACACCCGGCTCCACAGCCCTCGCCGGGCGTCCGCCCGGCGAGCGACGCGGAGTTGATCGGTCGCGCGGCTGCCGCTGAGGTGGCCTCGAACATCCGGCAAACTTTCGCGCGGTTCACGGTCGACCACGACACCCATGAGGTGTCGGTACAGATCGTGGACTCCGAGAGCAACGAAGTGCTCCGCACGATACCGAACGAGGATCTGCGGCGCATGGCCCAGCGGTATCGCGCGTCCCAGGGGTTCGTCCTGGATTCCGCGGTCTGACCCTACGGGCGACGGGCTGCCGCGCCGATAGTCACTGTGCGAACGGTGACGGGCGGGGCAGCCCGTCCGTCATTTGACGATCACTCACGGAGGAGGGAGGAAGGACAGCATGGCCTCGATCGCGTTCTCCGGCCTCGCCTCCGGTCTCAACTCGAACCGGTTGATTGACGCGATGCTGTCGGTGCAGACGGCGCGCGTGGACGCGCTCAAGGCCCGCAAGACCAGCATCACGAGCCGGGTCTCCTCCGTCGGGACGCTCCGCTCGAAACTGAACACCCTGATCAGTCGCATTGAGGCGCTGCGGTTCCAGAGCCAGATCATGACGCGAACGGTCACCTCATCGAGTGCGGACGCCGTTTCCGCCACCGCGGACAACAATGCCGTCGTCGGTCCCTTCGATTTGACGGTCGATCAACTCGCGACCGGCACGTCTCGGTCGGGTGCGACCGGCGTCGGTCTGACCAGGTTCGACCCGAACGCCGCCCTGGCGGCATCGGGCCTCCTCCTTACCCCGACGGCGGGACGCATCACGATCAACGGCGTCTCCACCGATGTCGCGGCACCCACGTCGATCCAGGACTTCGTGGATGCGATCAATGCCCAGACCGCGGCACATCACGTGATCGCACGCTACGTACTCGACGACGGGGGCCAGCCGGTCGGCCTGCGCCTCGAGAACGATGGCACGCAGGCTCCTGGCGCGGCCATCCAGCTGGGAACCGCGGCCGATACCAGTAACTTCCTGACCGCGACGAAACTGACGACATCCACCCAGGTCGGTGGGGCGCGCGAGAGCACCACTACGCTGGGGCGGCTGATCGGCAGTGCCACAATCGATACTGGCCGTCTCGCGACCGCGCTCACGCAGACCACCGGGTCGTTCACGATCAACGGTATCGCCTTCGGCTACGACTCCAGCAGCGATAGCGTCAACTCCCTCATCGCGGAGATCAATGCTTCCAACGCCAACGTCACCGCGAGTTACGACACGGTGTCAAATCGCCTGTCGATCGCGGCGAAGGCAACCGGGGCGCAGTCGGTCACCGTCGCCGATACGAGCGGCAACCTCATGGCCGCGCTGGGACTGACCGGTGCGGCCGGCGCCACGGAGACGCTGGGGAAAAACGCGCTCTACCGAATTAGCACGATCGCGGGTGGCGCCCAGCAGAGCAGCACGACGAACGTCATAAGTGATGTCCTTCAAGGGGTCTCGCTCACCCTGAAGCAGGCCAGCGCTACTCCGGTGACGATGGCCGTGAACCAGGACACCGCTGAGCCCCTGGCGGCGATGAAGGAGTTCGTCACCGCCTATAACGACGTGACCGAGTTCATCCGCACCACAACCCGGCTCGACGCCAATCAGCGGCCGGGTCCGCTCCAGTCGGACACGGGCATCCGTCTTATCGGCGACCGAGTGCGCAGTATCGCGACGAGCCAGGTCGCGGGCCTGAACGGCCCCTATTCCGCGCTCTCAGATCTTGGACTGACGTTCGGTGCGGTCGGCTCGGCTGTGGGAACCACCAACAACATCTCCCTGGATGAGGCGAAGTTCACCGGCGCGCTGCAGGCCAATCCGAGCGGTGTGCACGAAGCACTCAACAGCGCGACGGTGGGGAGCGAGGGGATCTTCGCGCAGATGCGCTCGCACCTGAACGTCTCTGTCCTTCCGGGCGGCGCTCTGAGCGCGATTACCGACACTGCGAATAGTTCGCAAACCGACCTGGACTACCGCGTTCGCGTCGCCCAGGAGCGGATCGATCAGCGGCGCGAGCGCCTCGAGGCGCAGTTCGCGCGCATGGAGTCGTCCCTCGCCCGGCTGCAGTCGCAGGCGTCGCGCCTGGGCTCGCAGTTGAACAGCCTCAATACCGGATCGTCCGGCCAGTAAACTGACGCGGGAGCAATGAGACGATGACGAGTCCCGGCAACACCCTCAAGAGCTACCAACGGCTACAGACGCAGACATCCTCGCCCGCCCAACTCGTCGTACTCCTGTACACCGGCGCGATCCGCTTCCTGACGGTCGCCCGCCAGAAACTCGAAGCCGGCGACATCGAGAGCGCGCACCGCAGTCTGCTCCGTGGCCAGGAGATCGTCCTGGAACTGATGGTCAGCGTGGATACCTCGGTCGGTCCGGTCGCGCAGAACCTCTTCGACCTGTACGAGTTCATCCACCGCCATCTCATCCAGGCCAACATCAAGAAGGACTCGGCGATGATCCTGGATGTCGAAGTCCTGCTGCGCGAGCTACTACCCGCGTGGGAGCAGGCAATTGCGGCGGATGCGCGGGGGTCCCACGCGCGCGTCTCAACGAACGAGGTCCGCCTGGCCACGGCCTGACATTAGAGTTCTGGCGGCGGCGTTCGAACGCGGCGAAGATGGCCGGGAGGTTCGTGTGAAAGACCGTGCGGGAGATCCGGTCCCGCTCCGCCTCCTCATCTACGACCGCATACTCCGCGCGGCTCAGGCCCAGCGGGTGGCCGTTCAGGAGAACGATCTCGACCGTTTTCAGACGCTCCTGGAGGAGCGGGAGCGCCTGCTCGTCAAGGTCGAAGGCCTGAATCAGGAACTCGGCGATGAGGATCGGGAGCGGGCCGCGACGCTCATTCGCCGTATCCTCGATGCCGATCGGGAGACGGAGGGCAGGCTGTCGGAACAAATCTCGCTCGTGGGAGCTGAACTCGGGTCCCTCTCCCACGGTCGTGCGGCGCTCACGGCTTACGGCTACGCGACGCGGGCGGCGGGCGTTCACGCCCGGGGCGATCTGGCGCCGTGACTGTTGTAGGGGTTGTTCCCCTTCTCGCGGAAAAAGAGTAGGGAGTCCCCTAGTTCGTCGCGGGGATCTCCCCCGATAGGATCAGCGTTGCCTGATCGCGATCAGGGGGGCATACATGGGGATCTTCACCGCCATGCGCATCAGCGCCAGCGGACTGGCGGCGCAGCGCCTGCGTATGGACGTGATCACGAATAACGTCGCCAACGCGGAGACGACGCGCACGCCGCAGGGCGGCGCCTTCCGACGCCAGCAGATTCTCTTCGCGCCGAAGTTCACCGGGAAGGCCCCGTTCCTGAGTCTCCTGCGGGGTGACGCCCAGCGGGGCCAGGTTCCGGGGCTCATGGTCGAAGGAATCCAGCCGATAGCGATTGTGAACGATGCCGCGCCGACACGCCTCGTCTACGATCCCACGCACGCGGACGCGAACGCCGACGGGATGGTCGAGTACCCGAACGTCAACGTGATCGTCGAGATGACCGACATGGTTTCTGCGACCCGTTCTTATGAGGCGAACGCCACAGTATTCAACGCCGCTAAGGCGATGGCGCAGCGCGCCATCGATTTCGCTCGGTAGGTGTTCGCTAGGTGGAGCGATTCCGCGGAGTCCTGACCTCACTGCGTCTTCTCTGGCAGGGTCTCACCCGCGGCCAGCAGATCGCCGCGGTGGGGATCTCTCTCGCCGCCGCGATCGCGTTTGGCCTTCTGTTTACGTTCGCGGGGCGCCCGGAGATGGTCGTCGTTTTCCGGGACCTACCCGCAACCGAGGCGCAGGAGGTCGTCACGCGGCTTCGAGCCAGCCGGACCCCATACCAGCTTGCCGACAATGGCTCGACGCTTCTCGTGCCGGCCGCTGCCGCGAACGACGTCCGTCTCGAGATGGCCGGCGCAGGAGTCATCAAGGGCGGCACGGTCGGCTACGAGATCTTCAATCAGACCGGCCTCAACGCGCTCGGGATGACGGAGTTCAGCCAGCGAGTGAATCTGCAGCGCGCGCTCGAGGGCGAGCTAAGTCGCACCATCGGGCGGTTCGAGAACGTCGAGTCCGCGCAGGTCCGCATCGTCCTTCCCCAGCAGGCGTTGCTCACCGAGCGGCAGAAGCCGGCCACGGCCGCGGTGATCGTCAAACTCCGACAGCGCGGGATCGAGCCGGTCAAGGAGATGGGACCGGAGCAGGTGCGCGCCATCCAGGTGTTGCTCTCACGCTCCGTTGAGGGATTGCTTGTCCAGAACGTCACGATCGTCGACACCAACGGCATCGACCTGACCGAGCGCCTGAAGGCGATGGATCTGCAGCGGGTCGACGCGCGCATCAACGATCAGCAACGCGCGTTCCAGCAGCAGGTAGAGGCATCGCTGGGCAAACAGATCCAGACGATGCTCGAGGCAGCGATCGGCGCGAACAAGGCGATTGTCAAAGTCAGCGCCAGCCTCAACTGGGATCAGATCAGCCAGGACAGCGAGTACTTCGTACCGCCTGCCACGGCGCCGGATGCCCGGCCCAACGTCGTGCGGAGCGAGCAGGCCGTCACCGAGAAGTTTGCTGGTCCGCCGGTCGCGCTCCCTGGCGGGGCGCCGGGTGTGCCGACCAACGTCGGCCATGGCACTCAGGCGGCGCAGAGCCTGACCGTGCCCGGCGCGCCCGTGGCGTACGAGCGCACCGACACGATCCGCAACCACGAGATCTCCAAGACCGTGGAGAAACTGACGAAGGCCCCCGGCGCCATCGAACGGCTGAGCGTGTCCGTCCTCGTCGATTCGCTCGATGCCTCCCAGGTGGGCGCGATCGAGCGAACCGTGGCGGCGGCCGCGGGTATCAAGCCGGAGCGCGGCGACTTTGTGGTCGTCGCATCCATGCAGTTCGACCGGACGCTCCAGGAGCAACAGAGGCGGCAAATGCAAGAGGCAGCGCAACTCGAGTTCTACTTCAACATGGCCAAGGTCGGCGCGGCCGTCCTCATCTCCATGTTCGTCCTCCTGTTCCTGCGCTCCATGCTTGCGCGCCCATCGGTGACCTCGACGGTTCTGACAGCCGCGCAGTTTCCGGGAATGATGCCGGGGGGGCCGGGCACAGGCCTGCCGGGCGCCGGTGAGGAGTACGCAGAGGAGGGATTCGAGCCCGAGCTTGAGGAGGAGTCGTACGAGGACGAGTTGCCGGCTCCGGAAATGCTCGAGGAGTTGGAGGCGCCGATCGAGATTCCCGAGATCGCCTCGCCTGAGGAGGAGCGCATCCGCGAGATGGAGGAGCGTCTCCGCGAGGCCCAGGAGCGGCGCCAGGCGCTCGAGGAGCAGGTGTTCAACCTCGCCCGCAACAACCCCGAGGCGCTCGCGGACCTCATCAAGACCTGGCTCGAAGAGGAAGAGGAGGTCCCGGCCTAAATGGCCCACACGGCGCGCCGCCTCTCGCGCGCCGGCGTGCGCCGGTCCGCAGTCCTGTTCATCTCTCTTGGTCCCGACCTCGCGGCTCCCTTGCTCGCCGCGCTTCCTGACGAGTACATCGAGGCGATTACCCGTGAGATCGGGCGATCTGAGCAGGTCACGGAGGCCGAGCGCCTCCGGGTCCTGCGTTCCTGCGTGGTCCACTTGGGGGGCGGTGAGGGAGCACGTGGCGGACGCGCCTTCGCCCACTCTCTGCTCGTGGAGCGCCTTGGCCCGGATCGTGCGGGGGCCATTCTCGAGCGTGCGACCGATCCAGTGCAGGCCTCCATCGCCGCGATGACCCGTGTCGAGCCCCGAAAACTGGCCACCTATCTGGTCGATCAACCCCCGGCCACCATTGCGACCGTAATGGGGCGCATGCCGCGCGAGTTCGGGGGCCGGGTTCTCGCCGCACTGCCGGCCAGCCTGCAGACCGAAGTCGTCCAGGCAATCGCCCGAGGTGGCACCGCAGCGTCGATCTCCGCCGACGCGGCGGTGCGGGCGATCCATCGCCATCTCGCCCCGGCGATCGAGGAATCGACGCGCCGGCAGAATGGCATGCGCACCCTGCGGCGCATCGTGGATGCGGTGCCAGGCGACACCGCCGCCGAACTGATCGAGCCCATCGAGAGGGTCGACCCCGCTCTCGCCGCGCAACTACGTCAGCGCGTCTTCGCGGTTGACGATCTCCCCCGGCTGAGCGATAGGATGGTGCAGTCGGTCATCCGGGATATTGCGCCGCGTACTCTCGCGCTGGCCATGCGGGCGGCACTGCCGGCCACCCGGGACTGCGTGATGCGCAACCTCTCTCGCCGCTCCGCGACCACGCTGATGGACGAGATCGACGGGCTGGGGCCGGTGACCGCCACGTCGGTGCGCGAGGCCCAGAGCGTCATTGGTCGCCACGCCCAGCATATCGTTGAGGGTGATGCCACGCCTCTTCGGTCTGCCGTGCGGGGTTCGGTGATCTGAACGTGCCTGGTCTGGTGCGCAACGCGCGGTTCCGTGGCGACGTGGTTCTCATTGGCTCCGAGGTCGCCGAGGAGGCGCCCGCGCCCGCATCGATCGAGATCGATGATGCCGAGGAGGAGGAGTCTCCTCCCGCGACGGGTTGGTGGACGCCGCTCGGCAACTCCGCACGGTTCGATGAGATCGCCGCGCTCGAATCTGCGGCGCTCGCTCGCCTCGCCGAGGCGGACACGCGCCTCGCGGAGGCCGAGGCAATCCTTGTCGAATCGCAGCGGGAGGCCGACCGCGCCCTGACCGACGCACGTGTCCGCGCGGATCGGACTGAGGCGGATTCACTTGCCGATGCAGATCGCGCGCGCGATGAGATCGTGGCGCGCCGCGCGGAGCTGCAGGCCGAGATCGCCCAACTGCGCGCGGAGACGTTTGCGGAAGCGCGTCGGGAAGGCGTCGGCGAGGGATTCGACGCAGGCTATCTCACGGGCCGCCAGACGGCGCACGCCGAGGCTCGCGATCGTGTGGCGGCTCTCGCCCGCATCGCCGAGTCGGCCCACGTCGATCGACGCGACCTCTTGCGCAACGCCGAAGGTGAGGTAACCCGGCTGGCGCTGGCGATCGCCCGACGCATCCTCGATCGTGAACCGAAGCTACAGCCTGCCACCGTAGTCGGAGTCGCGCATGCCGCGCTGCGTAGCATCGCCGCTTCCGGCCGCGTGCGCGTCCGCGTGCATCCGTCGGATGAGGCGCATCTCGCGGCCCACATCGAGGAGTTAGCGCTCACCAGCGCGGACCGCACCTTCGATATCGTGAGCGATGACGGTGTCACCTCTGGTGGCGTGGTGATCGAAACGGGCGTTGGTACCGTCGACGCACGTTTCGAGACTCAGCTGGAGGAGATCGCGCGCCAGGTCTTCGACGGTATCGCGCCGCGCTCGACCCTGTGAGTAGCATCGATCTCGCGGACGGTGCCATATCGCGAGCCGTCCACGATCGCAGGATCGACGTAAGCCGACATCTCGCGCGCATCGACGAGGTCAATCCTCTCCGATGCACCGGTACGGTGGTCCAGGTTGTGGGACTGACGATCGAGGCGGAGGGGATCAACAGCCGCCTGGGCGAGATCTGCGAGATCCTGCCCGATGCTGGGCGGGTGATCCATGCCGAGGTCGTGGGGTTCCGCGATCGGCGCATTCTCTTGATGCCGCTGGGCATGATGGAGGGGATCCGCCCCGGTACACCGGTCGTCGCGGCCGGAGGCGCCTTCTCGGTTCCGGTCGGCGATGAACTGCTTGGGCGAGTGATCGATGGCCTCGGCCGACCTATCGACGGTAAGGGGCCGGTTCACGCGTCGCACCGTTACGCGACCACGTCGGACTCGCCCGCGCCACTTGCCAGGACCCGTATCTCCCGTGTGCTTGGCACCGGCGTCCGTGCCATCGATGCCCTATTGACCTGCGGACGCGGTCAGCGGATGGGTATCTTCGCCGGGTCCGGTGTCGGGAAGTCGACCTTGCTCGGGATGATCGCACGGAACACCGAGTCCGACATCAACGTGGTGGGATTGATCGGCGAGCGTGGCCGCGAGGTGCGAGAGTTCATTGAGCGCGATCTGGGGCCCGAAGGCCTCGCGCGCTCGGTCGTCGTGGTCTCAACCTCGGATCAACCCGCCCTGGTGCGCCTCAAGGGCGCATGGATCGCGACGGCGTTGGCCGAGTACTTCAGGGACCGCGGGCGCGACGTGACGCTGATGATGGATTCGGTCACCCGGTTCGCCATGGCCCAGCGCGAGGTCGGACTCGCGGTTGGTGAGCCGCCCGCCTCGAAGGGGTACACGCCCAGTGTCTTCGCCCTGTTACCCCGCTTGATGGAGCGCGCTGGAACCTCCGATACCGGGACGATCACCGCGTTCTACACCGTCCTTGTGGAGGCGGATGACCTCAACGAGCCGATCACCGACACCGCGCGCTCCATTCTCGACGGTCACATCGTCCTCTCGCGTGAGCTTGCCTCGGAGAATCACTACCCGGCGATCGACGTCCTCAATTCGGTCAGCCGCGTCATGCCGGATGTCACCCCTTCTGAACAGCAGGACGCCGCCGGGCGTTTGCGCGAGACGATGGCGACCTACGCCAGCGCCCGAGACCTGATCAATATCGGGGCCTACGTGCGCGGATCGAACCCCCGGATCGACCACGCGATCGAGGCGATGCCGGAGGTCACGCGGTTCCTGCGCCAGCGCCCGGAAGAGCAGGTCGACTACACCGACACCGTCGCGCAGTTGCAGGCGATCGCGGGATGATCGCCCGCCGTGGCGGGTTGGCGGCAGGTTTGGGGGAACTCCCTATTCCTGCGCCGAGGTTCACCGTATAGAACGTCACCGTGGAACGCAGGTTCCGGCTTCAGCCTGTCCTGACCTTTCGCCGCGATCGAGAAAAGATGATTCAGATCGAACTGGGCCAACTCCAGGCCGATGAGCTCGCCGCCCGTCAGCAGCTCGATGCGCTCGCCCTCCAGGTGAGCGGGGCGGTCACCCACGTCGCGGACTATCAGGAAGGCGGGCGCGGACGGGACGTTCGCGTGATCGAACAGTCGCTCCTGTATCTCGGCGCGCTCGACGAACGACTGGCTGATCAGCGTTGTGTCATCGCGGACCTCGAGGGACGCATCGCGGCGAAGAGGGAGGAGTTGCTGGCCGCGGTCAAGGACCGCAAGGTGATGGAGAAACTGAAGGAGCGGCACGATCGCGCGTACGCTGACTGGGCCGCAAAGATGGAGTCGCGCGCGATCGACGACGTGGTCATCGCCCGGTATCACCGCGACGCTCGCGACGCGAGCCTCCTGATATGAGCGCCATGGCTGCCTCCGCACGGGCCGCCGATGTCCCTGGAGCCGGCACCCCTCTGTTTCGTCCGCGCCGCCAGGTGTCTGCGCCGGTTTCGTCGTTCGCCGCGACGCTCGCGGCGCGTGGGCGGGCACCGGCTCCGAGTCGTGCTGAGGTGCAATCGAAGCCGGTGGCCGTGACCACGCGGAGGTCACACCTCGCCGCCGAGAAGGGAGCGGCCACGTCCGCCGCGTCGTCCCCCCGGCGAATGGCCAGCCCGTCCCAGGGCGCCGGGTCGGGATCAGCGTACGATGGGCTCTTCTTCGAAATGGCTGAGCGATACGGCGTCGACCCCACGCTCGTGGCGGCCGTCGCCCGCGCGGAGTCAGGCTATCGTCGCGACGCGGTCTCCTCCGCCGGCGCAAAGGGCCTGATGCAGCTCATGGATCCGACCGCGCGGGCTCTGCGAGTCACGGATTCGTTCGATCCGGCCCAGAACGTCGACGGAGGCACCCGCTTTCTCAAGACATTGCTCGACCGGTTCGGCTCCACCGACCTCGCTCTCGCGGCGTACAACGCGGGACCGGGCGCTGTCGCCCGGTTCGGCGGCATTCCACCCTACGCCGAGACGCAGACGTTCGTCCGCCGCGTGCGCGATTTCCAGCGGGAGATCCAGGGCCGGCAGACGGGCGAGGTGAACTCGTGATCCCGCGGCTTTTCGAGAGCAGGACCGATACCGCGATCCGTACCGCTCTGACCGGACTCCAGACCCGCCAACAGACGATCGCTTACAACATCGCCAACGTCGATACGCCCGGGTACAAGGCGAAGGAAGTCCACTTCGAGGAGCATCTGGGGAAGGCTCTGCGCGGAGAGCCGATCGTGCGTCGCGAGCCGACCCGCATGGCGCTCGCAACGACACACGGCCGCCATATCCAGCCCCCCAGGCCGGCAGCCACGACCGTGCAATCGCAGTTGATCGAGACGGCGGAATCGACCGACGGAACCCTTCGCAACGATGGCAATACCGTCGACGTGGATCGCGAGATGCCCCGCCTCGCCGAGACGCAGATCTCATATGGCGCGCTCGGCCAGATCCACACCAATCGGGTCGGGGTCCTGCGGACCGCCGTTACCGAAGGTCGGAGGTGACATAGATGTCCGTCGGGCCAATCGGTCCCTCCCTTCCTGCCGCGCCGCGACTGCAGCTTGAAGATGCGCGCCAGCGGCCACCCCAATCGTCAGGCGGACCGTCGACCGTCGCGGACACGTTCGGTGCCATGTTCAGCGATGCGATCGCGCAACTTGATGCACTGCAGAAGAATGCGGACTCGCTCACGACGCGGCTGGCGGCCGGCGAAGCCGTCGACCTTCACGACGTGACGATCGCCGTCGAACAGGCCAACCTCGGGTTTCAGTTCGCCATGAGCGTGCGCAACAAGCTGATCGAGGCGTACCAGGAAATCGCGCGGATGCAGGTGTAGTCGAACCGCATCGGTCGTGCGTCTGAGCGTCCGGTTCGGCGAGAGGTCATCGCGCGATCCAGCCGTCTGGCTGGCCGGAGTGTCATCTACGCAGGTCGGGCTCTCCTCCGGCGCCGCGTTCGGAGGACCAGAGCCGTCCGTCGCCCGATCCGGGCCACGGTTCACACCCGATGGGTAGCTTCAGATACGACGTTTGCGCGAGTGGAGATCGGTGCCCTTCCCCGTACAAATCGTGCTGGCAGCACAGGGGGTAGTAGCAGATGACCTCGACGATGGCGGTCGCGGCCTTCGCCCAGATCGAGATTGCGCCCGCGCCGTCGGCGTTCAAGAACGACGTCACGACCGCGTTTGCCGCGCGGCTCGATGAGGCGGTGCGCCTGGTCCAGTCGGGCCTTGCGGGTGCGGCTCCGGCCCGTACTCACAGCGCCCAATGCGCGACGTGCGAGTCGGTCGATGTTGAGCTTCTGCACTTCTCTCCTGTTTCGACTGATGGGATAGCCGCCGCTGTCGAGGCGATTCCCTCGAGCGAGGGTTCGTCCGTCGAGATCGAGGCGGATGGTCTCGCCGAGTTCCTCGCCGCCTTCATCGCCCTCGTGGCGCCCGCGTTCGCGACCCTACCAGGAGACGCGGTCGGCGCGATCGTGTCGCGCTCAGCGCTGATGGCGTCGGCCGATGTCGGCGATGGGCTCGACCTGGTGTACCGGGCGGTGCAGCATCTGTCCGCCGCGTTCGCGACGCTCCGGCCACCCGGTGAGGCGCCCGCGTCCCCGATCACAACCCCAGCGGGCGGTACCGTGGCAGCGTCGGATCGAGCGTTCGGCGTTTCGTCGAGTCGCCTCGTCGAGCTCGCACTTGATGCTGCTCGGGTCGGACTCGATAGCGCCCGCGCGGTGTCGCGCGTGGTGGTGCATCTTCAGCCAGCCGAACTCGGACAGGTCGCGATCGAAGTTCAGCGGACGGCCGGTGGCATCATAGCACTGATCGCTCCGGCAACGGAAGGCGCCCGACAGGCCATCCTGCGCGACGCGCAGGCTATCGCCCGGGCGTTTCAGAGCGCTGGTGTGCTGGTGGATCGAGTCGTGATCGCCGATCCGGGTATCGACGAGAGTCAGCAGCCCGTGCTGAACGGCTTTTCGATCGAGGCGGCTCGCGTGCCAGTCGATCCCGCCTCTTCCGGCACGTCTGTCCGAGGGATGGCGCTGGCGCGTGAGATCGCTCAGCAGGCCGAACTATTCCGCGCGGAGGGCCGATCGGAGTTCACCATGCAGCTCCACCCCCAGTCACTGGGGCGCGTCGGGGTGCGCCTGGCCGTGGAGAGCGGGCAGGTCACCGTCCGCCTGGTGGCCGAATTGGCCGACACGCGCGCCGCTCTCGATCAGGGTTCCGCTCAGCTTCGCCAGGCGTTCGCGGATCGGGGAATCCGCGTGGATCGCTTCGAGGTCATCGTGGCGCCCCAGCAGTCCCATGACTTCGACCAGAACCCACGCCGCTCGCGTGGATGGTTCGACGATCGCACGTCGGGCAGCCGCCGACACGTTGAGGACTCAGGCTTCTCGGCGGCGCTTGACGCGGCTCGTCCGCTCGACGCGATCGCCTGATCAGGAGTGCGACAGTGAGCACCGTTTCGAGTACTCCATCGGTCTCGCAGGGCACATCGATCTTCTCCTCGCGCACCACGCCGGTCAAGAACGCAGCCGACCCGGGCGAGTTGGGTAAGGACGACTTCATGAAGCTGATGCTTGCTCAGCTCCAGCACCAGGATCCGCTCAAGCCGATGGACGATCAGGCGTTCATCACGCAGGTCGCGCAGTTCCAGACGCTGGATCAGATGTCCGCGATG
Source organism: Chloroflexota bacterium (assembly GCA_016875715.1). Taxonomy (GTDB): domain Bacteria; phylum Chloroflexota; class UBA6077; order FW602-bin22; family FW602-bin22; genus VGOZ01. The sequence continues at coordinate 25,262 of VGOZ01000001.1, forward strand.
AACAAAGCAATCACGGCACTCCTGGCGACGCAACAGCTCGCCGAGGCCAGCGCGATGATCGGGCGAGCCATCACGGGTGTGAGCGTAGGCGGAGACGAGGTCGTTGGCACGGTGACCGCGGCCACGGTGCAGGGTAAGACCCCCCTCGTGTATGTCGGGTCCACTCCGGTGAAACTCGAGAACGTCACCTCTGTGGCCATCGATCCGAATGCGCTCGGCAACGTCGGGGTTCTGGCGTGATCGCGCTCGACCCGCTTCGCCCCATTAGCGCCGATCGCCTCACCGTCGGCGCCCGACCGGTACACGAGGCCGGTCCCGCATTCGGCGAACTGCTCGCGCGCAAGCTATTCGATCAGGGGATCAAAGTGTCGGCGCACGCCCAGCGCCGACTCGATGGCGTCACGCCGCGAACCGATGCCGCGGGCCGACTCGGTCAGGCTGTCGCCCGCGCCGAACAGAAGGGCGCGACGCAATCGCTCATCCTGGTGGACGATCTCGCGTTCGTCGTCAGTGTCCGGAACCGGACCGTCGCCACCGCGGTCGATGGCGGGCGTACCAGCGATGGGATCTTTACCAACATCGACAGCGTGGTCATAGGTTAAGGGAGAGTCGGATGGCTCGCACACGCTGGCGACAGCACGATACAGGCCTCATTGAGCGCGCGGAACGGCTGGACCCGCGAGGGAAGTTGCGATCACGGAACGATCGACGTGGTCACCAGCGCGCGTTCACCGGCACACGCGCAGGAGGTAACAGCACCCAATGATTCGCTCCATGTTCGCCGCGGTCCAGTCCTTGCGGAACCACCAGACCTTCATGGACGTGGTGGCCAACAACATCGCCAACGTCAACACCACGGGTTTCAAGTCCGGTCGCATCGACTTCCAGGATGTGCTCAACCAGACACTCCGTGGCGCAACGGCGCCGACAGCGTTGCGGGGCGGCGTGAACCCGATCCAGGTCGGCCTCGGTGTCGGCATCGCCGCGATCGACACCTTCCACAACCAGGGGGACCTGCAGTCCACCGGACGGGCCACCGACATCGCCGTCCAGGGCGACGGGTTCTTCAACGTCTCGGACGGCTCGCAGGTCATTTACACGCGCGACGGTTCGTTCGACGTCGGCAACGACGGGCGCATGGTCAGCCCCGCGACGGGGTTCAAGATCCAGGGCTGGCAGGCTGACGCGGACGGCAAAGTCGATACCGGGCAGCCGATCGGCGACATCCTCATTCCGTTCGGACGCATGAGTCCGCCGCTCCCCACCTCGGAGGCGTCGATCGCCGGGAATCTCGACTCGCGCGTCATGAACGGAACCACAGTCACGATGGTCATGCGCATCTTCGACTCACTCGGCGCACCCCACAACATCACCCTCAGCTTCATCAGGATCGAAGGCAACTCTTGGGACTGGGACGCGACGACCAGCGATGCCGATATCCTGACGGAGAGCCCACTAGCCGCGGGCACTATCACGTTCGACGCAGCAGGCATCGCGCAGACGGCGCCTGGTCTGCCCGTGGGCGCCCTCAACCTGACGTTCGCCAACGGCGCGGCTCCCGCCACCGGAGCGACAGCTGTCAACATCCAGATGGACGACGTGACCGGGTTTGCCCAGCAGTCCACCGTCAACGTCGATGAACAGGACGGCCACGAGGCGGGCGCGCTCGCGAACTTCACGATCGGCCCCGACGGCTCCATTCAGGGTGTCTTCTCCAACGGCTTCAACCAGACTCTCGGGCGCCTCGCCCTCACCCGCTTCAAGAACCCCGGTGGTCTCACCCGCGTCGGCAACAATGCCTTCCAGCTCTCGGTGAACTCGGGCCTGCCCATCATCGGTGCCCCCGGTGACGTCGGCCTGGGGACAGTGAACAGCGGTACGCTCGAGATGTCGAATGCCAACCTCGCCCAGCAGTTCACGGACATGATTCGCGCGCAGCGTGGCTTCCAGGCGAACTCCCGGATGATCACGACCAGCGACGAGCTGCTCCAGGAGCTGATCCAGCTGAAGCGGTAAGCCGATGATCTCCTCGTAGTCCTCGCGGTCTCGCCCCAGCCGGGGCGGGACCGTAGACTAGGGGGATCGTGGACGTTCAGGCGGTTGCGGCCATCCGCTTTCAGGAGATTGTGGCCATACCCGGCGCGGCGAGCCGCGCCGGGTTCGCCGTGTCCGTCGGTCAGGTTCTTGACGGACGCGTCAGCGAGATCGATCGGGATACCGCTCTCCTCCAGATCGGGCAGCATCGTGTGATGGCGAGGACGTCGGGCTCATCACTCTCCGTGGGCGATCTGGTACGCCTTCAAGTCGAGTCGATGAGCCCCGATCAGGTCATCATGCGCCTGGTTGCCCGGGGCGATGGCGGGGTGCTCCGACGCACGCTCACCGACCCGGATCTCGCCGCGCACCTGCGCGGCGGCGGATTGGATCCAGACTGCACCGCTCTGGCAATCGCGCGCGCACTCGTCGCCCGCGGCGCGCCTCTCACCGCGGGGGCGGTACTGCGCGTTCGCGCGGCTGTCGTCGTAACCCGGTCGGATGACGCTGACGATCTGCAGACTCGGAGCGCGGAGATCGATGCCGCGGCGTATCTCGAGGCGCGCGGTTCGCCCGTCAGTCGCGCCAGCATCGATATCGCCCGACGAGCGCTCGCCTCACGGGAGACGCTGGGGAACCGCGTAGCCGAGTTTCGCGCCGCGTTGACCGACCTTGCTGATGAACTGGTCCGGCTGGAGAGCGGTGGCCACCCCATCCCACTCTCCCGCGACCGAGTCGATCCCGCGCAGACCCGGTCGACCGCGCCGCGCGACCAGGCCCCGCCGTTCGAGGACAACCCGGGCGACCCGCACCGGCAGGCTCACTCGGAGCGCGGCGCGCAGTTGCCGACCGCGCTCACGGCGCGCGCGGCCATCGAGCATGCCCGCGCGCCATCACCGGACTCGGGATCATCGTCCCATAGCCCAGCGCCCCGTCCGCTTTCGACGCTCGTCCGCGAGATGCTCGCTCATCTCCCCTCCGATGAGGCGTTCCAGGGATCCGACGACGCGGTGGCTTCGGTTCTGCGCGAGGTGATCGCCGAACACGGTACGCCGGTCGAGACGAAGCTGGCTCGCCTCCTGCTCCGAGAAGGATCCGTCGGAGAACCGAGGCTTGAGCAGGATCTTCGTGCCGCGCTCGGACGGGTGATCGACGATACGATGACCGCGTCGGCAGTCGCCCGGCAAATCCCGAGCCTGCAGGCGCTGGCCGACGGCCTCGCCCGGGTGGCCGACCTGGGGTCGCAGATTCAGGCGCAGATCGAGTTCGGACAGCTCGCCAATGCCGCGCCTCGCGCCGACGCGGGGCAGCCGCCCTACCTCGTCTTCCAGATCCCGATCGGCCAGCGCGGCACCAGCGAATCCGTCGAGATTCGGATTCGCCAGGAGGCATCGGGCGCGGCCCGTGTCGATCCGGAGAATACCCATCTCATCTTCAACTTCGATCTCGCCGACCTCGGACCCCTGCGGGTCGGACTCATGGTCCACCGCCAGCTTATCTCGTGTCAGATCAGCGCTGGATCGCCGGACATTCGGGACATGCTTGGTGACCGCACCACGGAACTGCGCGCGGGGCTCGCCGGCCTCGGCTATACGGTGGATCCGGTCCGATGCGACCTGCTCGGCTCGCCGCCCGGGCAGGCGCACCCGAAAGTGTCCGAGCCTCCTCCTGGTCCCGTCTCGCGCTTGGACGCGCGCATCTGATGGAGGAGCGGCCGCACCTTCGTCGGCGGGCGGTCGCTCTGGGATACGATCGTGCCGCGAGCGCGGCTCCGAAGGTGGTCGCGACGGGCGCCGGGCCGATCGCCGAGCGGATCATCGAACTCGCCCGCCAGCACGGCGTTCCGATCCGCGAAGATCGCGATCTGGTGCAACTGCTTGGCAAGCTCGATCTGAGCGAGATGATCCCCGCCGAACTCTACCCGGTTATTGCGGAGGTGTTTGCCTTCGTCTATCGGATGAATCTCGAGCGCAAGGGTAGCCCCTCGGGCTGACCTCACGCGAGGCGGGCTCGCACGACGCGCCGGTGGGTGTAGTCTCGCTCCGCCGCGATGAAGTCCCCCTCGCAGGTGATGACCGTGATCACCCGACCGATCGCGAACCCGAGGATCTCACCGACCGGGGCATCGAGTCGCCCGTAGAGCTTCGAACTCTCGACGACGAAGGTGAGTCGCTCGCGATCGTTCCGCACGAAGATAGGGTCGCCGACCGCGAGTTCGCGGAGCCTCCAGAATACGCCGATCTCGCCGGTGCGCCAATCGAGGTGGCCGGTGAGAATCGCATTGCCCGGATCACCTGGCACGGGTCCGCCGGCAAACCAGCCGACATCGCGCGGACCATCAGGAACCGCCAGTTCGCCTGACGGGAGAGTCCCGAGGCCGCGTATGTCAGCGCTCACGCCGATGCGAGGGATCTCCATAGTGCGCGGAGCAGCGCTCGGCGTGGCGGTCGGCGGAGCGTTTCGGGGAGTCGGCGTCAGCGTCGGTCGCGCCGGGATGAGCGTGGGAGTCGGCGTGGTGGTCGCCGGGCCAGAGGAGGCCGCTGGCCTCACGGTCGCGGTCGACGGAGGTGGGCGCAGGGGGGGCTCCGGGGACGTCCCTTTCACGGCGGCCGGCTTCGTGGTCGCGGGGCTGGCAGCCGTGATCGTCGCGTCGGCCGTTCTGGTGCTCGCACCCGTCGCCGAGGCGGCGGTGGTCGCCGTAGCCGGCGGCGGCCGCGCCGGAGGGGGTGGCGCCTGCCGGACCTCTTCCAGGTTGTCGCACGCTGCCACTAGACCGGTGATGCACGCGCCAAACGCGAGGAGAAGCGCATGCCGCCGAGAGAGCCGGGTCACGGCTACCGCGCGCGGGTCGGCGTGCACTCCCGCACCGCGGTCTCGATTTTCTCCAGGGCGCGATTCAGGTTCTCGACCGAATTCGCGTAGGAGAGCCGGAGGTACCCTTCGCCATACGACCCGAACGACGTGCCGGAGAGGGCCGCCACGCCGTAGCGGTCGAGCAGGACATTCGCGAAATCGCGAGAGGTCAATCCGGTACCAGTGATATTCGGGAACGCGTAAAAAGCGCCGGCGGGATTCACGCAGCGGATGCCCGGGATCCGGTTGAGCCCGCGCACGATCACCTCGCGGCGCTTGCGGAACTCCGCGATCATGGCCCGCGCCGCGTCCTGGGGGCCCTCCAGCGCCTCGATTCCCGCGCGCTGAATGAAGGTCGCCGTGCAGGAGACGCTGTTGGTCACCAGGCGCGTGATGTGCGGGACCAGTTCATCAGGAAAGATGCCGAATCCGAGCCGCCAGCCGGTCATCGCATACGTCTTCGAGAAGCCATCGAGGATGATCGAGAGTCCCTGCATCCGCGGGTTCGAAGCGATGCTCACGAATTCCCCGTCGTACACCATCTCGGAGTAGACCTCATCGGTCAGAACCGGAATGCGCCGGGCGACCGCGACATCGGCGATGGCATCGAGATCGGAGGCGAGCAGGTTCCCCCCGGTCGGGTTGGCCGGTGAGTTGATGATAATGAGCCGGGTTCGGTCGTTCACGGATCGCCGAAAGGCGTCGACATCGAACCGGAAGTCCTTCTCTTCGAGGAGAGGCATGGGCACCGCCCTCGCGCCCACGAAGTTGATCATCGACTCGTAGATCGGGAATCCGGGATTGGGGTAGAGCACCTCATCGCCGGGCTCGGCCAGAGCCATGATCGTGAAATACATGATCGGCTTCGCACCGGGGGTGACGACCACATTCTCCGGCCGGACCTCGATGCCGCGGGTGCGGGAGACCTTCCGCGCGATCGCCTGACGCAATTCAGGGATGCCGGCAGACGGGTTGTAGTGAGTGAACCCCTCGCGCAGGGCACGGCACCCCGCCTCGACGATGCTCACCGGCGTATCGAAGTCCGGCTCACCGATTTCGAGGTGGATCACCTCTCTGCCCTGCGCCTCGAGCGCGCGCGCTCGCGCGAGCACCTCGAACGCGGTCTCGGTACCAAGGCGAGACATCGCGGTGGCCAGTCTGATCGTCATCTTGGACCTCGTGCCGGGATGGGTCGTGGTGAACTAAGCGACAGCCACCCGGGACGGGGCCGGTTCGGCACGGCCAATCGCCCGGTAGATGAAGCCAGCCTCGCGCGCCACCTGCGAATCGTAGATATTGCGTCCGTCGATCAACACCCGTTTCCGCATCGACCGGCCCAACTTCGCGAGATCGAGTGATCTGAACTCGTCCCACTCCGTCACGACGATGATCGCGTCGGCGCCGCTCGCGAGTTCGGCCGCGCTGGCGCAGATCTCCACACCGGGGAGAAGCCGGCGCGCCCTTTCGGACGCGGCCGGATCGTAGGCGCGCACGAGCGCGCCCTCGCTCTCCAGCAGGCTCACGATCTCGAGGGACGGCGCATCGCGCATATCGTCGGTATTGGGCTTGAAGCTCAGCCCGAGCAGGCCCACCCGCGCGCCCCGAAGGCCGTCCACCAGTTCGCGGGCCAGGCGCACCACGTGGATACGCTGATCGCGATTGATCTCGATGACTGCGCGCAGAAGTTGTGGGTGTGCGCCGTTCGTCGACGCCAAGTACTCGAGTGCCCGCATATCCTTCGGGAAGCAGGAGCCACCCCAACCGATCCCGGCGTTCAAGTAGGCGGGACCGATGCGGGGATCGAGTCCCATCCCGCGCGCTACCTGCGCCACGTCCGCGCCCAACCGATCGCAGATCTGGGCGATCTCGTTGATGAAACTGATCTTCGTCGCCAGGAATGCATTCGACGCGTACTTGATCATCTCGGCGGTGCGCGGATCGGTGAGCAGCAGAGGCGCCTGAAGCGGTGCGAAGAGATCGGCAACGCGCTGACGGGCTCCCTCATCGCTCGAACCGAGGACGATGCGGTCCGGGTGCATCGAGTCGTGCACGGCCGAGCCCTCGCGCAGGAACTCGGGATTCGCGACGACCGCGAATGGCCGAGGAGTCGATCGCGAGATGATCTCGATCACCCGATCCATCGATCCGACCGGCATCGTGCTCTTGTTGACGATGATCGCCCCGGGGCGTATGTAATTCGCGAGTTCGCGTACAGCCGCCTCGACCTGGGCCATGTTGGCCTGCCCATTGACGCTCTGCGGTGTATTGACCGCGATGAAGATGAAGTCGGCGGCGGGAATCGCCTCCGCATATGAGGTCGTGAACTGGATGCGCCCCTGGGCAAACTCGCTCTGGATCAGTTCCTTGAGGCCCGGCTCAAAGATCGGCATGCCGCCGCGACGCAGCGTCTCGATGCGATCTTCGTCGATGTCGAGGCAGAGAACTCGATTGCCGAGCGAAGCAAGACACGCTCCGGTCGTCAGGCCGACGTATCCGGCACCGATGATGACTACCTGCGCCACATCAGCACCTCAGTCGCGCGTCACCCTAGACAGGCTGACATTGTATCGCCAGAGATACGAGAGGCCGATAAGAGTCGGGGGCAGCCAGATCGCGAAGTGGAGGACGAACGCGTAGGCGAGCGCAAGTTCGTTCGGTACTGCGTAAACCCCCAGCGACCGAGCGACAAGCGCGTCGAACGTCCCCACATATCCCGGTGAGGAGGGGATCATCGTCCCCAGGTTCGCAACTGAGACCGCGAGGAGGTAGGCGATGGGGTCTGTCATCAGGCCGAAAGCCTGGCCGATCGCGAAGTAAGCACCCGCCTCGAACAGCCACGCCACTGAGGACGTCACGAGAACGAGACCGGCCAGTTTCAGATCCTGGAGTACACCCAGGCCGGCGATGAACTTCTCCGCGATCCCGAGCGCCGCAGCGCGAAGCGTAGGGGAGAAGGGAGCCAGCAGTCGCGCCGTAACGTCGAGCGTCAGGCGTGGGGCGAACGCGAGCAGGACCAGCGCCAGTGCAGCCCCTCCGAACCCGAGGGCTGTGATCGGCACGAGTAGACTCAGCCACTCCGCGCCCACGCGACCGCTCGCGGTGGCGGTCGCGATGCCCAGCAACAGCAGGATGACGACGCCGTCGAAGACGCGCTCGACAACTACCGTCGCGAGCGTCGCGCTGCGACTGATCCCGTGGCGCTGTGCGAGCAGAACCGCGCGTGCCAGTTCGCCCAGCCTGGCCGGGAGCACATTGTTCACCAGGAATCCGATGGAGAGCACGCCGAACACGGAGCCGAGGGGTAGCGCCTGAATCGGTGCGATCAGAAGACGCCAGCGCAGCGCCCGCACCCAGAGACCCACGAGATAGCAGGCGATCGCCGGAACGAGCCACTCGTACCGTGCGCGCGCCAGGGCATCGGTCAGCAGGCGCAGATCACCCACCTGCCCGAGCGCGATCCACAGAAACAGCGCCGAGATCGCGATCCCGCCGATCCATCGCAGTCTCTCGCCAGCGCCGGAGCGCCGTGGTCCACCGTTGGCTGGCGCGGCAGAAACCTCGTCGTTCACGCGGGCGCGGCTCGGGTCGGCCGGAGCGAGTACCCCGCCCGCAGCGCGATTGCAGCGCCGATTCCCGTCACCAGCATCCACTGGATGCCATGACTGACGAGAGCGATGGCGAGTGCATCCGCGACCGATAGGCCGAAGTTCGTGAGCGCGAGGATCGCTGCCGCCTCGAACGTCCCCACGTAACCCGGCGCGGCCGGAAGCATGATCCCCAGATTGATCGTGACGGTAGCGAGAAGCGCTGCTGGCAGCGCCTGGCCGCCCAGTGCACTCTGAATCAGCGCGTAATACGACAGCGCCTCGCATCCCCAGACGACCAGAGAGAGTGCCACCACTACGATGATGCCGCGCCGATCGCGCAGCACCGCCAGTCCCTCGAGGGCCGATCGCGCCTTTGCGCCGATCACGTCCTTGATGCGAGCGGGCGCGATGCGCACCGCCGTGGTGGCAAACCATGCCGCGAGACGCTCTTCGCGAGCGACGACCGTGACCAGGGCGATTGCGACCAGGAACGTCGCTGCGACGATCAGACGTGCTGCGGCACCTGCCCCGGGCACGGTCCAGACGAGGGCGATGATGCCGAGTATTCCGATCAGCGTCAATCCATGGAAGATCCGTTCGAGAAGGACCGTGCTCAGGACCAGGCTCCGCGATACGCCGGTCTCCTGATGAAGTAGCAGCGCCCGAACGACCTCACCGGCGCGAGCGGGAAGGAGATTGTTCGCCGCGAACCCGACCATCAGGGCGCTGTACAGAGCGCCGAGCCCCAGAGGGCGGTAGGGACGGAGGATCTCGCGCCATCGCAGCGTGCGCAGGACGTAACTCAGGAACGTGGCCGCGATGCTAAGGGGAATGAGGCCCGCGTCCAGATCCAGGAGCGCTCCGTATAGCGCAGGCCAATCGATGTGCGGCAGACCATACGTCAACAGGGCCAAGGTGATGATGAAGCCAAGTACGCGTGCGCGCCAGAACAAGCTACCTCGTGGCACTGGCCAACGGTGCTCGGTGGCCGCGCCGCTATTCTAGAGTCTGGGCCGTGTCGATCACGCTCTCGATCGTCGTGCCGGCTTACAACGAGTCGGCGCGGATCCGCCTCACGATCGACGGCCTGCGCGCCTTCGCGGCATCGTATGACGCGTCGTGCGAACTGATCGTGGTGGATGATGGAAGTCGTGACGATACCGCCGCCCGCGCGGCCTCGCTGCTCGCCGGGCTCCCCTGGGCGAGGGTCATCTCCTACCAGCCGAATCGTGGCAAGGGGTTCGCCGTGCGCCGAGGTGTGGCTGCGACCACGGGCGAATACGTGCTTTTCACCGACGCCGATCTCTCCACGCCCATGACAGAGTTGCCCAGGGCGCTGGCGCTGTTGCGAAACGGGAACGACATCGTGGTGGGGTCGCGTGCCGGTGGAGCCACGGTCATTCGCCACCAACCGCTCTTTCGGCGGATCGCGGCGTGTCTCTTCAACCTCATCCGGGATAGTCTGGTGGGGAACACGGGCGTGATCGACAGTCAGTGTGGATTCAAGCTGTTTCGGGGTCCGACCGGCCGCGACATCTTCCGACGTCAGAGAGTCGACCGGTTCATGTTCGATAGCGAAACCCTCTTCATCGCGAGTCGCCTCGGGTATCGCGTCGCGGAGATGCCGGTTACCTGGGCGGATGTTCCCGGCAGCAAGGTGCGCGTCGTGCGCGGCGCGCTGGAACTGGTGCCCGAACTGCTGTCGATCCGTCTGCGCCACGGGCATCTCAGCCCCAGGGACCGCGCGACTACTGCCTGAACTTGATCCACTCGGTGATGTACCAGTTCATCTGGTCCACGATTGGCCGGGCGGCGAGCGCGATCGCGACGAGGCAGAGGTAGAAGAGCCACCGCGAAACGCGGGTCATCGCCGGTGGTCGCAACGTGCCCACGCACATAGAGATCATCACGAGCCATGCGACGACCTGTGTGGCAACAAAAGTGGGTACGAACTGCAGCGCCGGTGGTCGGATCTGGGTCGCGGGTAGGATCATCGCCGGCCAGTAGACGAGATAGAAGCCGATCGCCCCCAGCGCCGCGCCGATGGCGTACAGGATCGGGAGCGCCAGCGAGACATTTGCCACAAGCAGCCATGGTAGCGGCCAGATCAGATACTGGGTCGAGACGGCCCCGAAACTGACCACGAAGATCATGAACATCGCCGCGGCGACCCGGGTTGTTGAGGCTCGCCACAGCCAGGAGAGTGCCGCCGCCATCAACGCGAGAGTGAGCCACCGCGTCGTGGTCGAAATCTCCTGACCGAATGCTCCGGGCAGATACACGTTGTCCGCGCGGATGAGCCAGAGACTCCGGAGAATGCCACCGAAACCCTGATCGTTCAGGCCGCCATAGCCCGCGATGTTGCTGTACATCGCCAGGGCATCCACCAGCAGAAACGGCGCGCTCACAGCGAGCACCACCGACCCGGCCACCGCGCAGACCGCCAATCGGGCTCGGACTGACATCTCCGGTGCACGCAGAATCACCGGGATGAGCAACGCGGGAAACGGCTTGAGGGCGAGTGCCCCGCCGAGGAGCAGTCCGGCGACAACCGGGCGCTTACCTCGCACGACAAGGCCGACCGCCACGAGCGCGAGCAACCCGGGTAGTGCGTCGAATTGCCCGTGATGCCCGCTGATGATGATGGCGATCGGCGCGAGCGCGTACACCATCCCGGCGATTCGGGCCCGATCCGTTCCCTGAGTCGAAGCCGCCACCCATCGGATTGCGAAGCAGTTCGCGACGTCGGCGAGGACGATGACTATGCGGATAAGCCACCAGAACTGCATATCCAGGATCTGACTGACGTGCCAGACGCCGAGTTCCACACCCAGCCAGCCCGGGAAGTAGGGGAAGCGGGCCTCCGTCTGGTAGATACCGCGCCCCGACTCCACGATGAAGATGTGGTGCCGGTACGCCGACACGTCGGCGACATCACCGCCAATTGAGGCTCCCCAGACGCGGATCGCGCCGCCGGCGAGGACCACGAGGAGGAAGACGGCGTCCGCCGCACGTGCCCTCATCCGATGCGGCGCGGTGGCAGAAGCACGACGACATTATTGCCGCCCCTTGCCGCCCGCACAAACGCCACGTAGACTCGCCTGGAGTGCTTCACGGCAAGCGCATTGTCGTAGTGATGCCCGCGTACAACGCGGCAGAGACCTTGCGTGCGACTTACGAGGGTATCCCGCCCGGCTACGTCGACGCGGTGCTGGTCGTTGACGATGCGAGCTTCGACGCCACGGCTTCTCTGGCCCGATCGCTCGGCCTGGAGACGATCGTGCATCCCAGAAACTGCGGCTACGGGGGCAATCAGAAGACGTGCTACCGGCGGGCACTCGAACTCGGCGCGGACGTGGTCGTCATGCTCCACCCCGATTACCAGTACACGCCCAAACTCGTCGTCGCGATGGCGTCGCTGGTCGCGATTGGTCAGTACGATGTGGTGCTGGGCTCGCGCATTCTCTGTGGCGGCGCGCTCAGGGGCGGGATGCCCCTGTACAAATATGTATCGAACCGCTTTCTGACCTTCGTACAGAACCTGCTGACCGGCGCGAAGCTTTCCGAATACCACACCGGATACCGCGCCTTCTCCCGGCGCGTCCTCGCCGAACTACCCCTCGAGATGAATAGCGACAATTTCGTCTTCGACAACCAGATGCTCTGTCAGGCTCTCTACTTCGACTTCACGATCGGCGAGATCTCCTGCCCGGCTCGCTACTTCCCGGAGGCCTCCTCGATACGCGTCGGTGCGTCGATCCGCTACGGTCTTGGCGTCCTGTGGACCACCGCCCAGTTATGGCTGCAGATCCGTGGCCTGGCCGAGTTCCGGATATTCCGACGCAATGGTTCGGGGAGGCTCGCGACCGAACCTTGCGGTAGCGACGCGTGAATACACCCCGGCTGACGATCGTCGCCCTATTCCTCGTGGGTCATCTGGTCTTCGCGGGATGTCGGGCGGGAACCGCGGACCGCCCTATCGAGCCGACTCCTGCGCCTCCGAGCGATACGGTCCGTATGGTGGATGATGCGGCCCCGACCCTCTTGAAGGTCCAGTTCGTGCTCACCGGTCTGGCTGCGGAGGATCCGTTCAAGGGGCCCAACGGCGTTGCTGTGGCACCCGATGGCACGATCTACGTCGCCGACACGGAGATGAAGCGCGTCGTGCGGTTCGACGCAGGAGGCCGCCCGATGGGCGCGTTCGGCCAGGGAGAGTCGGACGCCGGAGGGCTCGTCGCGCCAGTCGACCTGGTGGTGACCGGTTCGGGTCGTGTGCTCGTGCTCGACAGGGGGACGGGCGATGTCGTCACCTTTGAGGCGAACGGTCGATATGTGGGGAGGTTCACCGGGCCTGGTTTCTACAACCCGTTCGGGTTGGCGGTCACGGGCGATCGCCCGATCGTCGCCGATACCGGTACGGGCAGGGTTCTGCGATTCACTCCTGACGGTGTGGTGGAGATCGAGATCGCAAACCGCGATATGCAGGCGGGCACGACGTGGGACCCGAGCGGAGTGGTGCTCGATGCCGACGGATCGGTGATCGTCGTGGATGGTGCGCGAGGGAGCGCACTTCGCTATCGCCCCGACGGATCGTTCGTCAACGAGGTGGAGATCGCCGTTTCCGGCCTGACCCGAGTGGTGCGCCTGGCCGATGGATCAATCGTCGCCAGCGATCCGTTGCGTTCTCGTCTGGTCCGGTGGCGGCTTCCTGGAGCGTTCGTTGCCCGCTACGCTTCGGAGGAAGGCGCCGAGGAGATCGTCCACCCCACCGGAATTGCGGTGGATGTGGCCGGTTCGCTGTACGTCGTCGATGCGCAGATGAATCGGGTGCTGAAGCTCGCCCCACCCTGAGCAGCCGCGATGACATGTCAGCGTGCCCGGGGAGAGCCGCGGCGTGGATCGCCCCATGAATGAGGCGATGGTGAGGGGACTCCGTGGGAGTATTGGGAGCGTTGCCCTGGGCGGCGGGATCCTGCTGCTCATCCTCGGCCAGATCGCGCTTGACGAGTCGATACAGATCCGATTCGACGGCGATCCACTCTCTAGCTGGCTTCGGTCGCCCGTTCTGCCCATGTTCATGCCCGGCATCGTCGGCCTCGTGTCCGGCGCGCTCCTGTTCGGTCTTGGCGCGAGACTCCTCGGAGGAGGCGATCGATCGACGGAGGAGGAAGGGGTTCCAGCGCTCCACTCCGAACGGCGTCGACGTATCGGATTTGGCCTCTGTGGCCTCGGGCTCGTCCTGTCGATCGCCCTAAGCGTACACGCTGGACTCTCGATCCGGAACGACTGGAATCCTGACCTGCGGGCGCTGCTCCATATGTGGGTGCGGCCGGGCGTCTTCCTCCTCGCGATCGCCTGCGGCGGCTTCGGCTCGGCGTTGCTCGCATCCCGGCGCTACCCGAGGCTGCCTTTCGATCTCTTCGACCTTCTGGCGATGGTCGCCTTTGCCTGTCTCTTCGTCGCGGCGACCATGCCAACCCTGGAGCACTGGCGGTTCAGCTATGTCGGGGACGAGTTCGCCTTTTACCGGGTTGCCTACGATCTTTATTCGGGGCGCACGTTCGACTTCCTGTGGCAGGCGGGGGTGTACAGCACCCACCCTCTGGTTAGCTCCTGGATTCCCGCGATGTCGATGCGCGTGTTCGGCAATGACATCCTCGGCTGGAAGCTTGGGCTCGTCGCGATCGGGGTGCTGATCTCGGTCCTGACCTACCTGGCCGGACGCTGGGTCTTTGACCGCCCGACGGCGCTCGTCGCGACCGGGGTCACCGCCACTGCGCACTACTACTACGCGTACACCCATACCGGACATAACAACATCGACGCGGTTCCACCGGTCATCTCCGTCATCCTGTTCGCGCTCCTCGGCCTGCGTCGTCCGACCCCGCTTCTCTGGTTCCTCGCTGGAGCCGCCGCAGGTGGATCTCTGTTCTTCTTCTTTGCGGCGCGCATTGCCGGACCGATCCTCGCTCTGTCCATGCTGCAGCGCGGGCGCAGGCATTTTCTCGGAGGTCTTGGACCCGCATCGCTGGGGTGTGCGATCGTGATGCTACCGTTCTTGGCGCGAAACCAGGGCGAGACGGTGACCCGAATGCTCGTGGAGTCCGCCGGGATCAAGCCGGGCGGGCCAATGACCGTCGCCGCCGAGGCCGCCTCGCTCACACTCTGGTCCGCTCTGGCATTCCATTGGAGTTCCGCGCACGGTCTGTATCTCTCGCTCGGCCTGCTCGATCCGATCAGCGCGCTGTTCAGCCTCGCGGGAGTCGGTCTGGCGATCTTCCGATTCGGGGACTATCGGCGTCGGACGCTCGTGCTTGCGTACCTTCTCATCCTGATCCTGGCGGGCGGACTCGCGCGGCATAGCGGCATCTCGGTGCCCCGGCTTCTCATCGCGGTTCCGGTGCTCGCTCTTCTGGCCGGGGATGCCGTGCGCTCGTTCCTGGCCACGGTCGGATGGCTCGGTGCCCGCGCCGACGGGGCTCGTCGAGCCGCGAGTGGCGTGCTGCTCATAGCCCTGCTTGTCGCGCTCGCCTTCGTCAACATCTATCGGTTCCAGGTGCAGACACCGGCGCGCAACGAGACGGCGCCGGAGGCGATGGCGATAGCCGCGCTCTACGACGAGCGCTGCTCATCGGCCGGGGAATCCCTCCTGATCTGGAGCGGCCGCGCTGGCGCGATCGTGACCATGCTTGCGGCGCATGATCCGGACGGATACGTCCCGATGATCGTGACGCAGGAGGAGTTTCTCGCCGTGCCGGCGTACCAGCGCTGGCCGTGCGTCGTCCTTCCCCACTCGAAAACCCCAGTGACATCTCGGGTGATCGCGGCCGTGCGCCAGGCTTCGCCGCACGTGACGATGCACGTCGTGACCGACGATGCGGGTGCGCGCGACGCGGTGATCCTCCGGACCGAACGCGCCGAGCCACCTCCCGGTCGCCCCGGCGATCGACTGTACGCGCTCGGTGCGACCGATACTCGTCGCGGTGGCGCGCCCGCGGCGCTGCAGGAGATCACCGACATCAGCCGAGGTGCGGCGGGCAACTGGTTCGTCGGCGATCGGGGGAATCGGCGCATCGCGGAGTTCTCGCCCCAATGGCATCTCATTCGGCACTGGGGCGACGGGGTTCTCAACGATCCGATCGCGCTCGCCGCGCCTCCAGACGGTGGGCTTGTGGTGCTCGACGCGGGTCTTCGTGCGATCGTGCGTTTCGACGTGTCGGCGCGGGTTGTCGTGCGCGTGTCGTGGGGCACCTTCGGCCTCGTCGGTCCCCGCGCCATCCTCGTGGCGGGCGACGGATTCCAGATCGCCGATAGGGACGGCGCGACGCTGCTTCGCCTCGATCGCGACCTCGCTGAGGTTGGCCGCCCGATCGTGCCTACCTCACCGCGCGACCGCGCGATGCCCCTACGGGTTTCCAGCCTAGCGCTACTCGAGGATCAGGTCCTCGCCTACGACGCGACATCTGGTCGGGTGAGACGCCTGACGCTGTCGGGATCAGAGATCGCCGAGTTCGCGACCGATTACCGCGATGGTGTGGTCGCCGCGAGCCCGGATGGGCGCATCTGGCTCGGTGGAGCGCACGGCCGACCGCTGGCGCGGTTCACCGTGGACGGTCAGCCCCTGGGGGAGATACCGCCCACCGCGATCGCGGGAGGAAGGGGTGAGGGGGGTGTTGCAGCTCTTGCGTTCGACGACCAGGGTGATGTCGTGATCGGGTGGCGTTATCTGTCGGTATTCCGGTACCGCGAGTTCAACTGATGCGGATCACGGAGGACAGCCCTTGCAGCCGTCCTTCTTGTTGTTTCCGAAGATCGCGTCGCCGGCACGCGCCTGGTCAGATCGATGTTGGCCAGATCGGCGGCGGTCAGGTCGGTCCCCTGGAGGGTCGCCCCCATCACGTTCGTGCCCGTCATGTTGGCGCCGCGCAAGTTGGCCTTCGTCATGTCCGCCTGACTGAAGTTCATCCCGTTGATGCCTACTCCCGCAAGATTGGCCCCGGCAACGCTTGACTGATTGAAGTTGGCACCGCCCTGGAGCACGCCCGCTATCGTGGCCTGGGACAGATTGGTCCCGACGAAGTTCGCGCCGGTCATACTCGCGCCCGTAGGCCGGATGCCCATCATGTTCGCGCGATTGAAGATCGTAGAGTTGATGTTCGCCCAGGCCAGATTGGCGGAGGATAGATCTGCGTTTTCGAGTGAGGCCAGGGCGAATCTCGCCCTGGTCATTTCCGCGCCGATGAGGCTCGCCTGAGACAGGCGAGCCTGAACCAGAACCGCGCCCTCCAGCCTCGCTCGCCGCAGATTCGCACCCTCCAGGATCGCAAGGCGGAGATCGGCCCCACGAAGGTCCGCGCCTTCCAGGGTCGCTCGGCTAAGGTCCACATTCACCAGTGATGTCTGTCGTAGATCAGCTCCGGCGAAATCCGTATCACGGAGGTTGATGCGGAAGTCGACCCCGCGGCAGTTCGCCCCCGCCGCTGGCGCGCAGGCCACTATGGTGCCTCCCCAGAGAACCCTCTTCATCGGGATCAGCGTGTCCAGGGCGACCAGCAGCGCCACGCCGGCCACCGCGATGACAACGATCGCGGTCGCCGCGGGCACGGCCGCGCCCGGCAGAATCCGACCCCACCGCGAGCTCAATGCGAGCGTCGCGCCACCCAATGCCATCGCCGTCCCTCCCCGCAGATGCCCATTCGTGTCCTACGCCCGGGACGTCGTGGCGACAACGGAAGCCGCTGGGCCAACACTCCTAAGAAGGGCATCCTGGCGCCTCGCGTTTCTGGCTAACGTGCCGCCTGACTGGCGTATGTCAGGCCGAACCGGGTGGGTTTGGAGTCCGCGTCGACGCCATCCATCATGGCAATCCCCGCGTAGACCTCTGTCGCAGGATCCGGCAAACCATAATTGGTAAAGAAGAACCAGCGGTCGATGCCGCGAATTGCTTTGTTTGCCAGGAGCCAGTCGGTGAGATCGCGAATGAAGAAGTCGAGGCGATCGCTCGCAAGGGGAAACTGGACCGCGGGCTGTCCAGGGTAGCGTGGCTGGATAGGCAACATGCTGTTACGACAATCGTGTGTGATCGCACCGGTGACCGGGAGCCTGAAGCAATAGTCCTCGTAGCCCCAGATTACTCCCACTTCGGTGATCCAGATTGGCGTGCTCGTTGCGCCCAGTACCGTGTTCACGTAAGAGCGGAAGTTGATGATGTTGGACTTCAATGGAGCCGTATCGGTCATCGCCTCGCCCACAGACACGCCAGCGCCCGGATGCCAGACGAGGTTATAGAGATGAATCCCCCACGCCTCGGCCGGGGGATTACTCCCGTACTGGTCCAGGTAGGCACCGCGCACCGCTTCCAGATACTCCAGCCCCTTGGGGAGGCCCAAACATCCAACGCAGGTGGTCGCGTGATTGAACATGTTCCCAGGCACGAAGTTCGCGCTCGGATCGGCCGCGAGGATCACGTCCCGGTACCGTTTGTACTGCGTCGCGTACTGGCGCGCGTTCGCTTGCAGGTCCTTTGTCGAATCCCAATCCTGGCCCCCCACGTTCGGCTCGTTGCCGACGATCCACCAGGATCCGCGGCTCTCCTGGGCGAGATTTTGCAGGGTCAGGTCGTGCGACGACGGTAAGACGTGAGGTCCCGTCCGCAGTAGGTAGACCTGGCCCGGCACACTCGACAGACGTGGTTGGCCGTAGCGGAACCAGCCGCCGATACCGAGTCGATCCCAGGTCCGCTGATACGCGACGTCATCCCCCGCCCAGAAAGCGATGCCGAAGTGCAGATTGGGGCGCGGCGTGCGGGTGGGTGTCGGCGTACGGGTTGCGGTCTCCGTGGCGGTAGGCGATGGCGGGGAGGTCGCGCTGGGCGTCGGCGTCGCCGTATGAGTGAGAGTTTCCGTGGGCGTCGATGTCGGCGTCGCCGTCGTCGTGGTCGTCGTGGTCCAGGTCGAGGTTGGCGTATCTGTCGGCGCAGTCGTCGCTGTGAACGTCGCGGTCGAGTCGGGCGGCGGTGTCATGGTGATCGTCGGCGTTAGAGACTGCGTGGGGGTCGCCGTCCAGGTGGGCGACGGCATTGGTGTAGACGTCGGGATCGGCGTCCGTGTGACGGTCTCGGTGACGGTCGCGGTCGGGGTGGAGGTTGCCGTCGGGCTGGAAGTCTGCGTTGGGGTGAGTGTCGCGGTGGGGGACGATGTCGGGGAGACGGTCCTGGTCGGAGAGTGCGTTGCGGTCATCGTTCGCGTGAGTGTCGCGGTGGATGTCGCCCGCGGGGTGATCGTGGGCGGCAGGACGCGGGTTTGCGTGGCGGTCGGAGTCATCGTCGGAAGTCGCACCGCCACCAGCGCGAGGACCGAGAAGTGGCTCGTCGTCGTGGTTGCGATGCCTCGCGCCTCGTCGACGATCGTCGGAAGCGTCTCCCAGGTCGTTCCATCCGAGGATCGCTGGATGGCGAGTTCGCTCGCTCGCGCGCCGACGCGTGCGAGGTCGGCGGAACTGAACGCGAGGTCGACCGTGACCGGCTGCGCCAGGCTCCGCTGGACTGTACCGCCGGCGTCCCGGACAACGATCTCCACCGCCAGCAGGCCGCCCACGCCCGGGCTATCGGGGGCACTGGCCGACCGCACGCTCACCTGCAGCGGCACAGCCTGGCCCTGACCATCTACGAGTGCGGCCGCCGGGACCTTGAGCGATGCGATGCCCCCCGAGGTCGTCACCGTTCCTCCGGATATCTCCACCTGAGCGATCACAGTCGGGACTGCTGGCGCGCTGATGCCCATCGCGTTGCCCGCCAACGGCACAAGCTGACGGAAGTCGACCGCAGCGGGTGGACGCTGGCGCGTGGTGGCTCCCGCGGCCTGACCGTGAAGAAGGGTTCCGGCGACGGCGAACGCGCAGGTCGCCCCCACAACGAGGCGTGCGATCCCGGCGGGCGGCCTACTCATCGCCGTTCCGGCGCGATCCTAGGTTGCTACCGGCGAGGCGGTCAATCGGCCGACCCCGGATTGCGCCGCCGGTAGAGAGCAAGCCTGTCCGGATCCGCCCGGAACCACGCCGTGGTGAGCGCGAATCCCCGCTCGAACGAGGTCGCCGCACTCCATCCGAAATCGCGGCCAATGCGCCGGGCATCGCCCACCCAGGTGGTCGCATCCCACGAGCGACCGGGCATGGTCGCCCACCGCGGTTCATCGGTAATGCCCAACTGGCCCCGCGCCACCTCGACTGCGTCGCGCAGGGTCGTGTGTCGACCGCTGGCGACGTTGTAGATCGCACCGGTCGGAGCGTCGCGCACCGCGCGCATGTAAGCATCGACCGCGTCCTCCACGTAGACGAAGTCGCGCGCGATGTCGGGGTTCACCAGGGGCGGCAGGCGACCCTCCAGCCCGCGAAGAATCAGGGCTGGGACCAGGCGATTCGGGTCCTCGTAGGGGCCGTAGATCGAATACAGGCGCAGCGTGACGATGCGCGTTGCCGTGCTCCGGGCCAGGGCCTGCGCGAGAAGGGTGGCGCCGCACTTCGTGGCCGCGTACACGCTCGTGGGTTCCAGCGGGTCGGCCTCGGAGGTCGGGCGATCCCGCCGTCCGTACTCGGAGGAACTTCCCGTGTTCACGAACGCCTCGACGCCGAGATCCGTGGCGGCACGCAGCAGATGGGCCGTCCCGACGACGTTTGTCCGAACGATGCGATCGAGATCTGTCTCCCACGAGTAGGCGCCGTGCGCGGCGAGATGGAAGATCCAGCGCGCTTGCGCGGCGCGCACCGCCAGTGCCACTGCCTTGCCATCGCCCAGATCGGCGACGTGGACCGCGCACCTCGACCAGACGTCGCCCAGGCGCCACGCGGTCTCCGGGGTGCGGAGGAGGAGGCTGACGGCGTGACCCTCGTCCAGAAGACGCCGCACGAGGTTGGCACCGACGAATCCCGCTCCACCCGAGACAAGGACGCGCTCCGACACTGAATCCCCCGATATGGCCACCGGTCGCCCGATCGCCCCTCCCTATGATTGTCGCGATGTCCGGCCGGCAGGTGCGTCGCATCGTGCTCGAGCAGTCCTTCCGCGCCCGGATCGGTCACATCGGCTCCGCGCTATCCATCGCCGATCTCCTCGCGGTCCTCTACGAGGACGTTCTCCGCGCGTCGGGGCCTCGCGATCCCGACCGCGATCGCTTCATCCTCTCCAAGGGTCACGCGGCGCTCGCCCTGTACGCGGTACTCCACCTCAGAGGATGGCTCAGTGCCGACGACCTGGCGACCTTTGCGGGCGAGGACACCCTCCTGGGCGTCCACCCAGAACACGCGCTTCCCGGCGTGGACTTCTCGACCGGATCGCTGGGCCACGGCCTGTCGATCGGAGTCGGTGCCGCGCTCGGCGCGCGGATGCTCGGGGTTGCTCGCCGCGTCTTCGTGCTGCTCAGCGATGCCGAGTGCAACGAGGGATCGGTCTGGGAGGCGGCGATGTTCGCCGCGCACCACCGCCTGGGGGCACTCACCGCGATCGTCGACCTCAACGGGCAGCAGGCGCTCGACTACACGCGCGATGTTTTGGACCTGCACCCGCTGGGCGATCGGTGGCGTGCCTTCGGCTGGAGTGTGCGCGAGATCGACGGTCACGATTCCCACCAGATTCACTCCGCTCTCACGGCTCAGGAGGCGCTGCCCACGGTGGTCATCGCCCGGACCGTGTTCGGACGAGGCGTGTCCTTCATGGAGTCACGCATCCCCTGGCACTATCTGCCGATGTCGGAGGAGCAGTATCACCGGGCGCTGGCCGAACTCGCGGCACGGGAATGAGAGCGGCGTTCTTTCGCGCGCTCGCGGACCTGGCGGCCCGGGACGATCGTGTGGTGCTTCTGACGGGTGACCTCGGCTTTATGGCGGCAGAGGGGTTTCGCGAGCGCTTTCCGGCGCGATTCTTCAACGTCGGTGTTGCCGAGCAGAACATGGTTGGTCTCGCCACCGGCCTGGCGGACGCGGGATTGATTCCGTTCTGCTACTCGATCGTCACCTTCGCGACGCTGCGACCGTACGAGTTCATACGGAACGGCCCCGTCCACCACGGTCTGCCGGTGCGGATCGTCGGAATGGGCGGCGGTCTCGAGTATGGACTGGCGGGGCCGTCGCATCACGGTCTGGAGGACATCGCGATCATGCGGGCGCTCCCGGGAATGAGCGTGTTTGCGCCGGCGGATGCCGCCCAGGCGGAGACAGCCGTTGCGGCGACGGCAGCGGTTCCCGGTCCACTCTACCTGCGTCTGGGCAAAGACGACCGTACGATCGTTCCCGGGCTCGAGGGACGGTTCGCAATCGGGCGACTCCAGACGATCGCGCGCGGATCGGATGCGGCGATCCTGGCGATGGGCGGCATCGCGCCTGTTGCCGCCGACGTGGCGCGCGCACTGGGCCACCTGGGGGTGTCCGCGACCGTGGCCGTAGTTGCGTCGATCGTTCCGCCGCCACTCGACGACCTCGTCGCGGTTCTGCGCGATCATCCTCTGGTCGTGACCCTGGAGGCGCACGGACCGGTCGGCGGCCTCGGATCGTTGGTCGCGGAAGCCGCATCGACGATGGCGCGCCATGGTCGACTGGAGCGTTGCGCGGTTGGGCCGAGCGCGAACAGCACGACGGGCAGTCAGCGTTTCCTCGAGGCACGCGCGGGTCTCTCCATGGATCGCCTCGTCGCCCGCATCATCGCTGTGCAAGAGTCGGCCGCGTGACCGCTTCGCCGGTTCTCTCGATCGTCCTGCCCGTCTACAACCAGGCAGACCACCTGGCGGCGATCGTCCAGGAGTACCGGCGGGAACTCGATCGTCTGCGGCGACCCTGCGAGTTGATTCTCGTGCCGAATGGGTGCCGCGATCGGTCAGTCGAGATCGCCCACAGATTGGCGGATGCACATGGCGACGTCCGCGTCGCCGAGGCTTCCCGACCGGGTTGGGGGCATGCCGTCCGTTGGGGCATCGCCGTGGCGCGGGGCGAGATCGTCGGGTATACGAATCTCGCGCGCACCTCCGCGGCCGATCTGACGCTGCTCGCGATCTACGCAACCGCCTACCCGGAGGTGGTCGTGAAGGCAAACCGTAAGATCCGCGAGGGGATGTCGCGACGACTCGGGGCCTTGCTCTACAACCTCGAGTGCCGGGCGCTCTTTGACCTTTCCTGCTGGGACATCAACGGTACGCCGAAGTTCTTTCCACGCCGTTTCGACCGCCTTCTGGCACTGCGACGCGACGACGACCTGCTCGATCTGGAGTTCGCCGTCACTTGCCGTACGGCTGGATATCCCCTCATCGAAGTGCCGATCTTCTCGACCCGTCGCCACGGGGGGCGTTCGACGACGCGACTCACCTCGGCCATACGGCTCTATCTCGGTGCACTCGCGATGCGCTGTGGGCCCATCACCACGGGGACTGGCGCCATCCCGCACAGATCACGGGCGCGTGGTGGGACGGTGGGCGCGTCGATCGAACGCTGCTCGCAGCGCGGGCGCGCGGACCGTGGTGGGACCTGCTTGCGGGTCTCGGCGTTTCGCTGGTCGTGTCGCGGGAGTACGAACACCTCCTTCTGACCCTGGGGGGCGCCGCGTCCGTCGGACAGACCTATTTCCCACTCCCTCACCCGTCCGGGATCGCGCTCGCTCCGGACCGTCGATCTCTCTTCGTCGCCAGCACGCGCAACCCGAACCAGATCCTCCAGTTCGCGCCGCAGCCGAAGGCCGAAGCGCTGCCGACGGCGCTCGCGCCATCGCGCACCTGGTTCTATCCGGGCCATCTATACCTGCACGACCTCGCCTTCGTGGCCGGAGTCCTCCACGGCAACGCGGTCGGCCAGAACGCGGTCGTGCGATTCGATGCGGAGGGGAGCTACGAGCGGTGCTGGTGGCCCCTCAGTATCGAGTCGCTGGGCGAGGATTCGCGCTTCGCGCGCAACCACCTGCAACTGAATTCCATCGCCGCCGGGCCAGACCTCGTGCGCTCGTGCTTTTCGGCGTCCGCGGCCGTCCCCGGTACCCGCCGCCCCGGCCACCGGAACTTCGCAGTGGATGGCTGCGGCGTGGTATTCGACGGCGCCACGCGCGTCCCGCTGGTGCGCGGCCTCACGCGTCCCCACTCGGCTCGATTCCATCGTGGTGCCCTCTGGGTCGACAACAGCGGCTATGGCGAACTGGTGCGCGTGGGAGACGGTTCGTCCGAAGTGATCGCGCGACTTCCGGGTTGGACGCGCGGCCTCGCTTTCGTCGAGGGCATAGCCTTCGTGGGGACCTCGCGGGTCCTGCCGCGATTCCGACAGTACGCTCCGGGCCTCGATCTCGCGCGAAGCCGGTGCGGACTGCATGCGGTCGAGATCGCGACTGGGAGGATCCTGGCCAGCATCGAATGGCCAGGGGGGAATCAGATCTTCGCGATCGAGATTGCTCCGGCAGACTGGCGGTTCCCGTTTCAGGGCGCGCGCGCCGTTATCACTGAGGCGCAGCGACGCTTTTTCTACACTCTCGCGGCCCTGGAGAGGCGAGTGTGACGGAAGATTTTCGACTGTTGATGATCGGTGCGATGTATGAGAACGGGGGGAATACGACCCACCGATTCCTCGATGGTCATCCCGATCTGGCAGTTTACCCATTTGAGTCACAACTGGGTACGCGACATGTCGGTGATCTTCTGGCTTCGATGTTTCCGCTCAAGTATCGATGGCCGGAGTTTCTCCTGGGCGCGAGCGCCCACGACGACTATCGCGCCATCATCGACGAGGAGTGCAAGGTCCGGGCACGCACACCTCAGGTGAGCAGGTTCCGCGATCGACCCTTCGTCTTCTCGGACGACGATCGACGGGATCGGTTTGTCGATCTCGTCGCCGGAGCGCCGCGCTCGCGGGGGAGAAATGTCGCGGCCTTCTTCCAGGCCACTTTCGACGTCTGGCGCGATCACCATGCCGAGACCGATCGCCCGATCTACGTGGGGTACAGTCCGATTGTCACGGTCGACTACGAGAAGATCCTTGGCGACCTGCCGGAAGCGCGCATTCTCCACGTGGTGCGCAATCCCTGGTCGGCGTACGCAGACACCTGTCGTCGGCCGGTTCCGCTCAGCCTTGCCGACTATATGCTCGGATGGACTACCTGCCAGCACGCCGCGCTGGTCGCGGCGGCCCGCCACCCGGCGCGCGTCCACGTGCTTCGGTTTGAGGATCTCGTGGCCGATCCGGCCGGTACCCTCACGAAGGTGCTCGCCACAGTGGGCGTGGCGGGTGCGCCGGCACTTGCCTACCCGACCTGGAACGGGCACCGCCTCAACGAGGTGTACCCGTGGGGCACGATCCGCCATGCCACGGTGGAGGCGAATCGGTCGACCGCATTCGAGCTCTCTTCCGCGGTGCGGTCCGATGTGACGGCTCGAGCTGGATTGTTTCTGGACGCGCTGGATTACCGTTCATTCCTGTGATCGCTCGGGTCGTCGCCCCCCTCCTCGCCATCATTCTGCTGGTGCTCGTGGTGCGCCAGATCGACATCGACGAAGCCGTCGAGGTCATCACCAGGGCCGATTTGCGACTCCTCGCCGTAACCTGGCTGATCGTGGTTCTTAGCCAGGGCATGCGTGCGCTGCGCTGGCGCGTCATTCTCGAGGCGAGCGGGAGCACACCCGTCACGCCGGTCTTCTGGGCGAACCTTGCCGGCTACTGCGGAAACTACGTTCTGCCCGCACGCGCCGGGGAGGCGATCCGATCGGCGCTCGCGAGCCGTGCGCTGGCGCGCCCTCTGGGGTTCGTGCTCGCCACCGCGATGACGGAACGGATCATCGACGTTCCGGTACTCGTCCTCTCCGCCGCAGCGGCCGGTCTCCTCCTCGAAGCGATGCCGGCGGAAGTCGGCGGCGCGCTCGGCGCTATGGCGATCGCCGCGGTCGCGGGGGTGCTCGGCCTCACGATCGCGCCGCGCCTGCTCACCCTGGGGCGCCGCATCCTGGCTCGCGCGCCCCTCATCGCGCAGCACGCGATGCGCATCGATCCTCACCTGGAGCGGCTGAGCGAGGGCTTCACCGCACTGCACGATGGGCGCCGCCTGCTCGCGTTCGCCGGGTTCACCGCCGTTGTCTGGTCGATCGATATCCTTCTCGGGCAGGTCCTCGCCTGGGCGATGGGTTTCACCCTGAGCATTCCGCTCACCATCCTGCTCATCGCCAGTCTCGGTCTCTCGAGTGCGCTGCCCTCGACACCGGGCTACGTGGGCATCTATCAGTTCGTGGCCCTGATCGTCCTCGTGCCGTTCGGCCTCTCGGCGAGTCAGGCGGTCGCCTATGTGGTCCTGCTGCAGTTGCTCGCCTACGCGGTCGTGGTGCCCTTTGGGGTTGTGGGGATGTGGCGCCTTGGCGGAGGGTTCGTGACCGGGCGCAACCTCAGGGAGATCACAGCCAAGGACTGAGCGGCACGAGTGATTCGAGGGCGAGGAGTTCCTGATCCTTGCCAGGCGGCCGCCACAGCAGGTTCAACTGTCCTCCCACGCGATGAAACCGTTCGACGACGACCGCATGCTCGCCTTCGGAGAGCCTGGTCAACGCGAGGATCTCTTCCCGCCGTAGATCACGCGGCCGAGTCCAATCCGCGTACGCCGGCCAGACTTGCCGTCCGTCGATCAGAATGCGGGCGGGCTGGTCGCTCTGGAGTTCGAACTCGTGCAGGCCGCCGCGATTGATCCTTACGGTACCAAGCATGCGAATGAGGACGGGGCGCTCCGCGGGCGGCGGCACTCCCTCGCCGACGGAGTGGCCACCAAACATCGCGTCGAACTCCCTTGCCAGCAGTTGCTGACCATCGCCGCCGCGGTACTCGATGGTCACCCGAGGGGGACCGGGCCAGACGTTGGCTCGGCCATGCGGGAACGGATGGGAGCCGATTGCCGCGCTCCCGATAGACCACACGGTGGGGGCGGATGCCGCGGATGTGACGCGGGCTTCGGCGCGTAGCGGTACGGCTCGCGACGGCGCCGAGATATCCAGTGGCGACTGACCGGCGTCGAGCTTGTGGGCACCATCGCCAAGCCACAGGTCGACGGGGGCCGTGCTGATGAGGACCAGTCGATCTGTCTCGGGTCGCCGATCCTCCGGCACGTACCACCCCTGCCACTGCAGGCGGGTGGGGAACTCCAGGTCCGACGGCCAGACCGCCGGCGGCTCGATCGCGGCCGCGCGCATCCCCCAGCGTCGTCCGTCCGCTCCATCCAGAGTGAGCTCCAGACCTCGGTGACGCGCCACATCCTCATCCGCCACCGAGAATACCGTCCACAGCAACGGGTTCTTGAACGTCGGGTCGTTCGTCACGAGTTCTGTCACCTGGATTTGCGGGAACGCCGCACGTGCCACCGGGAGCCACGCGCGCATGGAAGCGTTGAACGCAAAGGTGGTTCGGTGTGCGCTCGGCGTCAGTTCGATCATCTCCTGGGCCGGGCGATACATCGTGCGGGTCGGGTTCTTGCGCTCCATCTTCGAGCCGAGCGCCAGCGCCAGTCGGGCGCCCTAGGGACCAAGCATCACGATCAGGCGTTCTCCCTCCGGCAGAGCGGCGACGTAGCGGGCGATAGCGCCCTGATAGGCATCCGGATCGCGGCGCGCATAGTCCACGTAGTAGAAACTCGCCTCCGCAACCGCGCTGGCGACGAGTCCGCCCGCCAGCGCGAACCCGTCGATGGCGGAGAGCCACCGGTTTCGCTGGTTCCAAATCTCCACAAAGCGGTCGAATCCGACACCAATCAGCACGGTCCCCGCTAACACTCCGGGTTGTATGCGATGGGCCGGAGGTGGGTGATCGGAAAGAAGGGAGAGCGCCACGGTTGGCGCCCAGAACCGCAGTGCCGCCAGGCGATAACGCCAGTCAAGGAATCGGAGACTGACCAGCAAGAGCGCGCCGTAGAGGAGTGCGGCGGGAATCGTGGTGAAGAGACCGCGCTCCGGCAGGTCGTGGTGATCCGGCGCTCGGAATGACGTTGTACGCGAGGAAGGCGCGGTATGCGTGCTCCCAGAGAGGACGGAGCGCGTCGATCTCTCCCGAGCGCTGAAACAACCCGACTGCCGCGCCCAGCCACGAGTTGAGCCGTGCGTTGTAGGCGAACACCGCGGGCTCCCGCACCAGGGTGACGAGCAGGGGACCAAGGCCGATCGCCAGACCGACCGCGAATTTGCAACTGCCAAACGCGAGCCAGCGGCCCCGGAGCCGGGAATCGAACGCTGCGAGCACTAGTACGAACGCGGCGAACGCGAAGGCCGGTCTGCCGGCTAGATACAGGTACATACCGAGGCTGAGAGCGACGCCGCCCAGCGCCAGCCAACGGGGTTCGCGGCCTCTGAAGCCTCGCGCGAAGCAGTAGGCGGTCAACAGCCAGACGAAAGACCCCTCGATGGTGATTTCTCCATGCCGGGAGAATGCAAGGTGCATCGCCAGTGTCGAGAGCACCAGCGCGGCGACGATTGCGGCACGGAATCCAAACAGCGCCCGCGCCACGAAGAAGACCATCGCGACCTGAACCATCCCGACGAGTGCGCTGGGCAGCCGGTGAACCGTCAGGCTCAGGCCAAGTGTCTCGAAGGCGATTCGGCGGGGATAGGCGCTCAGGAGGAGCATGCTGCCGATGTCCCCTGGGCGCATATCGAACAGGGCGAATCCGTTCTCCGGGTCAACCGTCGCGCGGCGCAGGGCGAGTTCGGGAGTTACGTACTCATCGATGTGCGATGCCTGGTGCGACTCCAGACCGTAGAGGCGGAGAGCCGCGGCCAGGATCAGCACTCCGCCGAGGAGCGCCCACTGGCTCCGGGAGAGGCGCGGTAGCGCCGGTCTGGACAGCCATGCTCCAACCCATAACGCAACCGAACCCAGCCAGATCGGGGCGAGAGCCCACGCGCGGATGTCTCTCACGGCGATCGCCAGTCCCACGGCGAAGAGGGTGACCGAGGCGAGGAGGGGGGCACGACGTGGCTCGGCCCTGGTCGATCCTGCCGTCCGCGCCAGAGACTCCTGATCCGCATCCCGCCGCGCCCGCATCGCCAGGGCAAAGGCCACGCAGGCCAGAAGCCAGCCGACGGCGAGCAGGACGCCCGGGCGGTTGCCCCCTTCCCATCCAGTCTCGAAGAGCCACTCGGCACCCAGGAGCGCGATGGTGATGGGCGCCGCGACCATCGCTGCGACGCGAGAGAAACCCCGCGTCACGGCCAGACAATCGGTCGGAGCGCGTGTGCCGGTACGAGACGGAATGGTTCAGTGCCTCGCCGCCACTGCAGGTGGATCTTTCCCCCGCTATCGAGCAAGCGCTCCACGCGGAGATCGTGATCCTCCGCGGTGAGAGTCACCCGTGCCCGTCTGGACTCCAAAGGCCCTCCTGGCGTCTCGAGGCGCTCCGCTCCCCGGGGCCAGATCTGGCGGCCGCCGATCGCCAGGCGGGTAGGTCCATCCGACACAATCTCGAACTCGTAGGGGCCGGCCACTGCTATGTGAAGCGTTGCCCGCCAGGCGACCCGGTACATGCCGGGGGCGGGACGACGGAGATTGAAGCGATGGTCGGCGATGTGGACGTCGAACTCGTCGAGAACGACGGCTCTGGACGCGTCCTCAGCCCACTCAACCCGTACCCTTGGCGGACCCGGCCACGCGCTGATTGGCACGCTCCCGGGATCGTCGCCATCGCCGGAACCTCCTCGCTCGATCGAGATGGCGGTATCTGCTCCCGGGTGAGGAAGTACTGTTCGGGCCCAGAGCGGCTGCGGCCCTCGGGCCGACCTCAGGACCGTCGATCCGGATCCAGGGTCGACCGTCGATCGCTGGGCACCAAGAGCGATCTCTAGCGGAGCGGGGCCGCGATACCGGAGGACGATTCTCTCCGCGCTATCCGTTGCGAGACGTGCCCAGCCACGCCACTCTACGCCTACGGGAAAGGTCAGTTCGGTGGGGATTTCCGCTCCCCGAACCACGGAGGCACCTGCTGCCACGACGTGGATCGCTCCATTCGCACCGTGCAGTCTGACCGACGGCCCCTCTATCCGAACGGCGTTGTCTGGTAGGATCACTGTCCAGCCAACCGCGTCGGGGTTGAACCGAGAGCGGAGCACCCCAATGCGTGATCCCGGGTAGGCCGCAGCAACCTCGTCCACCCAGGCCGCTCCCGCCTCGGGCAGCATGATGGAGACGTCGCCGCGCCGTTCGAGCAGCGGAATCTGCTCTGCGAGCCGGCCGAGCGGCATACCCTGCACGCGCTCCTCGAGATCACTCGCCCACTGAAACGGCTTTCCTTGGACGTCCAGTTCCATTCCATAGGCAGAGATCCCCGGAAATACCGCGAGGGTCGACCCGGCCGATCGTTCGAGAACGTAGCGTACGAGCGTGTCCTGGGCTGTATCGAAGTCGCGGCGCGCGTAGTCGAAGAAGTAGAAAGCGATATCCAGCACCGCCGATGCGACCAGTCCGGCGAACACGACCGCTGTGGTGCCGCGCGCGAACAGGATGCCGACTCGCTCAAACGCGCCGATGAGCCGATCGGCGCCGATACCCACGAGGACTGCCGCGGCGGGAAGAACGGGCAGCCCGCGATGAGTGATCGGTGTCGCGTCGGAGAGCATCATCAGGCTCGTGGCGCTTCCCCAGAACCAGAGACTCACGATGCCGAGGCGCCAGGCCAATACGTGGCGCAGCGCGAACGCAGCACCGGCAGCCAGGAACGCTGCCGGCACGAGGAGCAGGAGACCTCGGTCCGGAAGGTAGTGGTTATCGACGCTTCCAAGGACGTTGAACCCGAGCAGAGCGCCCTCGACGTGTCGCAGTATCGGCTGGAGCGCGCCGATCTCCCCGGTCGCGCGATAGGCCTGGATCGCCGCCCCGAGCCAGCTGGTCTTCTCGGAGCGAAACAGGTAGAGCGAGGGGTCTCGGAGGTATGGCGCCAGCATGGGGCCCGCGCCGACCAGAAACCCGGCGACTAGCATTCCCGCGGCGCGGACTATCCACAGGCCCCGCGTCTCGGGGAGCACCACCAGCAGCACGATAGTCGCGGCCACGAAGGTGACTGCGGGCCGATACGCCCAGTAGACGAAAAGGGTCAGACTGAGCACGGCCCCGGCTCCCAGGAAGTACCGCGGGTCCCGTCGCTCGGTACCCCGCACCAGGAGGTACGTCAGAATGCACCATGCGAGTGAAGCCTCAATGAGCCTCTGCCCGTTTCGCGAGAACTCCAGGTGCGCGGCGAGACCGGCGAGTGTCAGCGCGGCGATTCCTGCTACGCGCGCGTTCGCGATCGCTCGCCCTGTGAAGAAGACTGCCACGATCTCCGCAGTCCCGATCAGTGCGCTGGGCACGCGCAGCCAGGCCAGGTCGATCCCGCCCACAGCGAACGCGATCGTGCTCAAGTACGTCGTCAAGGCCAGCTGAGAGAACAGACCTCTATCGGCCGCGAAGAGCGAGATACCTCTGGCCGTCAGGTATTGACCGGACGTGATCTCGCGGCCCAGTTCCAGCGCGAACGGCATCATCGCCAATTCGTCGATGATGACCGGACGGGTGCCCAGGTCGATCAGGCGTAGGACCGCCGCGAGGAGTGCGAGCGCCGCTGCCGACAAGAGGATTGTCCCGGGCTGCGGTGCGGGCCGGAGTCGAACCGCGACAATCAGGCAGGCGAGCCCGCCCACCCAGGGAACGACCAGGTACGAAGCGCGCGGAGCCTGCCAGGCGAGAATCACCCCGACAGAGGCCAGGCCGATGGCCAGGGCCAGGAAGAGAGCCTGAACGGAGGTTGCCGGGGCCGCGGCAGGCGCCGGATGGCGCAGCCCCGGACAGGCGACCGCGAAGAGGACCAGCGCCCCAGCGTACAGGGCGGTCTCAGCGTACCCGACATCTGGATAGGAGCCGCGAAAGATCGTTTCTGCGCAAAGTGGGGCTAGCGCCGCGCTCGCGCCGATCAGCGCGAGCGGACCTCTCCCTGTGAGTGGCCACCTCAACACCAGAGCTCCCGATCGGCCGTGGGGTTTACTGTCGCGCGGATCGTCGATCTCAGCCCAGGCTGGTGAGTGAATGAAACCGCAGGGTGCTGCCGCCCCACACATAGAGTCCGAGCGAGCCGACGGGAATGCCGCCAGGGACCTTCCACTCGGGAGTCGGCTGTGAGTTCACCCACAATTGAACTGCATCGTTCACCACCTGGACCCGCACCTCGTGGATGTCACGCCCCCAGAATTCGAGTTCCGGGATGGGGTGATTCGGACCGATCAGACGTGACTGGCCATTCTGGGTCGTGACGAGGCCGACAAAGGGACGATCCCGCTGGTAGCTGTCGGTGAAGAACTCCAGTTTGAGGTGATCGTTGGGGCCGCGATGCGAGAGCACAATACCCCAGATCGGGGCAGCCGAACCGCGTCGCAGGAGGACCTCGACCCGGGTGACCATCGTGTACACAGGTGGCGCCCGATCGAGCAGGAGGAATCTGTCCGCGGGCAACTGATGGACAGGATTTGGGCGGGGCGGACCGTCCACGATCCAGCCAGACTCGAGTTTGCGGAAAACCGCGGGGGTGACGGTGGGCGTCGGAAGAACGACCGTGGGAGTTGCCGGCGCGCGCGTCGGGAGGACCGGGACCGACGCCGCGGGCCGCACCGTGGGAATCGGCGTCGGCGTCGGCCGAAGCGCCGAAGTCGCGCCAACCGCGATTCCTCCTAGCGCCATTACTGCCAGGGCGACAGTTCCGGCAACCCGAACGGGTAAGGGAACGAGGGCGAGGAGAGGCGCGATGCGGACGACGAGCGGGGCTGCCAGCAGTCCCACTCGGGCAACGAGCGGCCCTCCGAAGCCTGCCACCAGTGCGATGGCACCAGCAAGGGGTGATGGTTTCCGTGCGGGGGCATGCGCGGAATCATCGCCCGCTGCCTCGGCCGCGTCGGAGGCCCCGGTCCCGACGTCATCCAGGGAGAGGTCATCGAGATCGTCGTCATCCGGAACGTCCGGCAGATCGAGATCGAGATCGGGAACGTCGCGCGTGGCCACGCTCAGACCCCGCCAGGTATCTCGAGAACAACCACGTGATGGAGCGTCACATCGCCCACCACGAGGCGATCGTTGCCGATCATTGCCAGACCCTGCGGCCGCTTCAAATCCTCAGAGGCGATGACCGCGCGGGAGGTGCCGTCGGACCCGATCACATGGATTCTGCCGCTCTCGGGGTCGGTCACAAGGACCGTGCCCTGAGCTGACACGGCGACCTTGGCGCCGTGTAGGCTGCCGGATTTGGGGATCGCGATCTCGACGTCGGCCGAACCACCACTACCGAATCGGACCAGTTTCGAGGTTGCCGAATCCGAGACCCACACGTTTCCGAACGGGTCCGGTGACGCGCCAGTCGGCTCGACGATGTTCCCAGGGCCCGTCCCCCGCGAGCCGATGACGCCGAGTTGTTCGCCGCGCGGGCTGTACTTGACAATCCGACTCCCGCCCGTGTCCGCGACGTAGACGTTGTCCTGGGCGTCGAGGGCCATGCCACGCGGGTGATAGAAGCGAGCGTCCGGCCCGCCGAACTGGGCAAGAATCGTCCCATTCGGGTCATAGCGCTTGATCCAGCCTGGGAGCGAGTCGAGGACGACCACGTTCCCCTCACTGTCGAGCGAGATCGCGAGAGGCTCCTGAAGGTTGGTTTCGTCGCCCCACGCCAGGAGGAACTTTCCATCCGGCCCGAACTTCTGAATCCGATGATTGACCGTGTCGGCGACGTAGATGTTGCCCTCGCGATCGGCCGCCACGCCGCGAGGTTGATCGAACAAACCGCTCGCGGTGCCCGGTGCGCCAATGCGTACGAGGGTGTTCGCCGCGATCACCGGGACGTTGGTGGACGGGCCCGGCCGCGACGCGATCGGTTTCGAGAAAACACCGGTGACCGGCTGCGCGGGCTGCGGCGGCTCCGCGGGTGCAGGCCGCACGACCGGTGGCGGCACGACACGATCGGGGTAACTGCCCAGTGGTGGAAACAGGTACTCCGTCGGAATGGGCTCGCGTCCTCGAGCAGGGGGTGTCCAAAAGACATTGACATAGGTGTGTCCGGTCCTGTCCAGGTAGCGCACACGAATGTCATGGAACCCGCGCGTCAGCACGAGGCCGCCTTCGCCGTAGTTGCCAATGTTCCTAGAGTTGTCGACGATGAGTTTTTCATCGATGTAGATCCATGACTCATCGATCGACGAAGCTCCAAATCGGTAGGCGCCATCGGCCGGGATGTAGAGCTTGCCCGTCCACTCGACGCTGTAGGGTCGCGGAAGCGGCAGAAGGTGGAAACGGTGCTGCAGCCCGGGATCGATCTGCTGGAGGCCTGGTTCCCCGGCCCATTCCGTACCGCGATAGTACTTGCCGAGCAAGCCGTTATTGGATACGGGCGCACGGAACAGGAACTCCCGGGGAATCGCCTGGAACCCGGTATCGGTCGGTGACCGCCACAGCAGCCTGATCTCGCCGTTCTTACCATCGGGCAGTTCGATCGACAACTGGTGATTGCCACGTGCCAGGATGGCACCCTTCTGACCGCCGCCACGGATCAGTTCCGTACCGTCGATCTTGAGCGATGCCGTGGCCGGCCCCTCTAACTTGAAGTCATAGAGTCCATACTCCGGCGCGGCCACGATCGAACTCCACTGCAGGACGTACGGCGACGGGGGGAACTCGCCATCGACGAACTCGCCTAGGCCAACTGTCACCGTCCGGCGGAGCGGATCTCCACTCGCGACAGTACTCGCCCAGAGGCTGACGTCCGCGCCCTGCAAGCGCGACACGACCTCGGGCGGTACGAGGATCTCGTGCAGGACAATCGGACCCCCCGCGGGGTTCCGATGCTGCCTGAGAATCGCATCGGGGTACAGACGGAGAACCGTCGCGACCTGGTTCGACGCTTCCGCGTTTACGAAGATCGTTGCGCCGGTGCCGTCTCGCAGCGGCAGTGATGTCGCCGGGTCGAAACGCGTGTTCGGAATCGACTTCGGCGCGATCAATCGGATGGATGGATGGTCCATGAGCGTCTGGTCGATGTACGGCTTGCCGATCGCTGCCCCGGAAGCGATCTGGCGGGCGATGATCGTCTCTGGCGTCGAGTGCGCCGCCCAGACGCCGGAGTCGCGTGCCTGTCGCACGAAGTAACGTTCCAGATTTTCAGGCCAGACTGCCACGCACACGAGAACCACCGTGGCTCCGGCGATCACGGCCGTGTACCGTGGCGCCACGATCATCGCGCGGCCGGCGAGAACCAGCGGCACGCGCAGCCGCGCCTCGCCAAACAGATGTCTGAACTTCTCTACGAAAAGCGCCAGCGGCAGCGCCGCGAGCAAGGCTGAAGCGACCGAATTGTCGATCGTGCGATATCCCTGTGGCGCCTCGAAGGCAAGCGAGAGGATCCCTGCGAGCAGCATCACTGCCCACCAGATGAGTGGCGCGGCATACTCCGGCCGCCGGGCGCGCGCGAGCGCCACGATGAAACCGAGGATTGCGAGCGCTGCGGTCGTGCTCTCGAGCATCGGACTACCCGGGAGGTTGTGGCGCCCATTCGCATCGCCGTGGACGTTGAACATGAGGAGGTGCTTCCGTACGTTCTCGATCAGCGGCGCGTAGCTTCCGGCTTGCTCGATCTCCCGGAAGATCGTGACGTTCTCCGTACGTTCGTTGAAGAGTCGAGGATTCTGGTAGGCGAGCAACGCCAGGGGGCTCACCGCCAGCCACGTGAAGAGCGCGAAGATCACCGCGTTGACGTAGTGAGCCCGCAGCCAGGAGAGCCTGCCTGCGATCAGATGGTGGAGCCAGACAAGCGCGACGACCAGTGCGAACAGCCGCGCCGCGAAATAGAACTGCAGGCTCAACCCGAGAGCCAGGCCAGCGGCGGCGAACAGCGTCCGACGACCCGACTTCAACGCGTGCATCAGCAGACCGAGCGCGAGAGTGTTCAACGTCGTCGAGTAGATGCCCTGCATCGCGATCCGGCTGAAGGTGACGTGCCACGCCATCGTCGCCAGGATCGCCGCGGAGAGCAGGCCGTACGTCGCGCCGAACAGGGCACGACCGAGCAAGAAGATCGCGACGATCCCCAGCGATCCGAAGAGCGCGGGAACGAACCTCAGGACCGGCTCACCGGGGCCGAACAGGGCGACTAGCGGCGCGGAGAGGTACCAGGCCATCGCCGGCAGCCCCTGCACCGGGCCAGCGCCTGCGACCGGTCGGTAGCTCGGCTCGCTCAGGATTCTCTGGATCTCGATGCCGGCGAACGCCTCGTCGGCCCACAGACCGAAGGGGATTTCGCCGAGGCGGAACATGCGCGCGCCGAGAGCCACCAGGAACAGGACGCCGACCGCGAGGGCGGCCCATCGGTTGCGCCACAGCATCGCGCGCAGACTCGGTCGCGCGTCCAGGAAATAGGCTCCGGCCAGAGCCAGCGGCAGGCTTCCTGCGTAGAATGCCCAGGCGGTCGTGCCGCCGTTGGCCGATCCGAACAGACCCAGGCCGATGCTGTTGACGGCCAAGCCAGCAACGATGAAGGCTGCTCCGATGGAGAATGCCTTCCCGCTACCCGGACCGGGAAGTGCCATCGGAGCAATCGGCGGAGTTGTGGGATCGGCGTCGCGCAGTGCCCTGCCGAATACGATCCCGACGATGGCGAACAGCACGACCGCGTCGTAAAGGAATGTCCGCCCTTCCAGATACCCCTGGGCGACCAGAGCGACGGCGATCGCCACCACACTCCAGAAGAGGCCGACGATCGCCTTCCGATCGATGCGCGTGATCGGGCGGGCGCGCCGAGTACCGGCCATCGCCGTCTTCACGCTGTTACTCATCGCACGGGTCGCTGTCCGCTGTCAAATGTCGTACGGGAACTATCGGCGTTACACCGCATCACATCAGTCTGCCGGAATGAGGCGGTCGGCGACCAGTCGAACAATGCGGCGCTCGGGGAAGGCCGCGCGCAACTTGGCCAGATCGACCGATGGCGTGGCCCTGGCATAGATGACATCGTTATCCAGGAAGGGCGAATTGGCAGAGAAGACCATCCCGTAGTTCCACCACTGCTGGATCGAGCCAGGATCGACAAGCACGAGGGCGTCGCTGATACCCGAACGCTCGACAGCGCTCACCGGGCCTCGGTGGACATAATTGTAGCCATTCAGCGCTCCGATCCACGGCGGCAAGTAGAGCGCTGTCGCTCCGGCGACGAGTACGACGAGCATCGCGGGTGCGAGCACGCGACCCGGTGCAGATCCCGCCTGCGCGAGAACGTGCAGGCCGCGCCCGCTCAGGAGGAGCAGGGGGCCCATCGCCTCGAAGTAGAACCGCGGTCCGTACATCACGCCATCGGCCCACCAGAAGAAGTAGCCGACCATCACGCAGGCCGCGCTCGCCAGCAGCAGGCGATCCCAGCGTGACGCCCGCCCGAGCGCGAACGGCACAAGCGCGAACATCAGGGTGAGGGCGCCCGGCCACCCGAACAGGTGGCGATTCATCTCCGCGACATTCCTGAGTGTGTTGAGTAGTCCGCCGAACGGCGTATGCCCGCCGAGTCCTCTGTCCGGACCGAAGCCCAGGCGATCGAAACTCCACCACAATTCCATGGTGTTGTGGAGCGGGCCGCCCGCCATCACGGTGTTGTATCCGAACCAGAGGCCCAGAAACGGCGCGGCGCCTGCCCCCAGAAGGGCAATCTGGCGCATCGACCGGCGCGGATCGTCGGCGAACCGATAGGCCAGATCGACGGCGAACGGTATGCCAAAAACGATCGCGGTCCAGGGCCGAATCAGAAGCGCAATGCCGAATGCCGCGCCAGCCACGAGCGATGCGCCGCGCGATTGCCCCTCGGAGTGGGCGTATCCGAGAAGGAAGAGCAGCAGGAAGGCGAGCCCCGCCGTATGCGCCATAAAGCTGCCGTTCAGACCGAGAGCGAACGGGGAAATTAGAAACAGACTGGCCGCGACGACGCCGGTCATCGGTCGATCGATCGCCGATCCCAGTCGGAAGAGGAGAAGACTCGCCATGCCAGCCAGAATCGGATTAACGACCCATGGAAACCCCGCCAGGACGCCGAGCGCGAGAATCATCGGGAATCCAGGCGGGTACTTGGCGAACCAGCGCGTCTCATCCATCACGATGAACTCGTGCCAGAAGGCTTCGGGCACCGGGGGGACCGGCGCCCACAGACGCCCTGCGGCGAACACCTTCGCCTGAAACAGGTACCCCACCGAATCCTGCACGTGGGGGATCCGTTCGAGCAGGAGGTCGGCGACGAGTAGGGCGCTGACTGTGGTGAGCGCGGCGATTGCTACCGCGGCGAGAAGTGCCCATCGGTCTGCCGGCGGACGGTCGCTCTCGCCGATGCGCGGGTCAGATCGTCGGGCGGTCTGCCAGAGATGACCGATCAACAGGAAGACCATCCCGACGACCAGCGCGATGAGGTAGGGGGAGAGAAGGTGACGCAGCAGATCCTTTACTGCGCTCAGCCACGGGCGCGCATACGGGCCGCCGCCGATCGGCCCTTGCCAGTGGCCCTCGTCGAGACGCCACAGGATGACATCCCGGTGTTCGGGCCGCACCATGACGAGGACACCGCCGGCGCGCCCATCACTCCC
Organism: Chloroflexota bacterium; assembly: GCA_016875715.1. Taxonomy (GTDB): domain Bacteria; phylum Chloroflexota; class UBA6077; order FW602-bin22; family FW602-bin22; genus VGOZ01. The sequence continues at coordinate 63,327 of VGOZ01000001.1, forward strand.
CACAGCGATCGCGCCGGCGCGTCCGCGCGCGAGCGTTGCGTCTATTCGTGCGCCGTTGGGCAGATCGGCCAGCGTGGTTCCGATGAACCCGGCGAGTGGAGTCGCCGCCACCCCATCCGGCGTTAGAAACCAGGCTCCGCCCGACGCCGCCCATCCGGATGTGCCATGGCGCGCGAAGTCGTGCTCGAAGAGGGGCGCGCCGCCCCCATCCTGGACGCGGATGTGACGCCAACCCTGCGTCGCATCGACGGTCTGGATCCCACGTGCCAGGGCAAGGTACGGCTCCGGAAGCGTGCTATCCGCCAGGCGCGCTGCCGGTAACGTACCGTCCAGGTAGAGGCCGAGCCGCGGTTCCATGCGCGGCGGCCGCGCCACGGCGAACGCGGCGCCTTCGACGTGTGCCACCACGAATTCGCCTTCGAGCGCGATTGCCACCCGCTGATCATCCCGGTAAGCCCAGACGAGAACGGCGACCAGCAGGAGATTGAGGACGACGACGCCGACGGAGGAGAGGGCTAGCGGACCGGGGCGAACCGCAGCACCCGGTTGTTCTGGCTGTCGGCGACAAGCACCTCCCCGTTAGGTGTCACAGCCAGGCCTGTCGGAAGTGCCATCGACGCCAGATCCCGACCGGGCTTGCCGAAAACAGCAGTCACCTGACCCGCGGGCGAGAATTTGATCACGCGCTGCCCCTCTGGATCGGTGACGTACACCGATCCATCGGCATCGAGAGCGACTCCAGGCTTGTTCACAACCGACTCAGATTCCCAGCCAAGAACGAGCCACTGCGCGGCGTACGCGCCACGAGGATCCAGTTTCTGGACGCGCCGGTTCCACGTGTCCGCCACAACGATGCTCCCGGTTCGATCGACGGCGATGCCGACGGGTTCGGCGAGCAGACCCTCGCCCGCGCCGCGACCGCCATAAGCGCCCAGGAACTGACCGGTTGGCGAGAACCGCTGGATTCGGTGATTACCCGTGTCTGTGACCAGCACCTGACCCTGGGGATCGACCGCAATTCCTCGCGGGCCGAAGAAGTCCCCCGGCGCTTCGTTGAGGGTCGGCACAAGGCGCGAGTTGCCCCATTTCGCCTTGTAGGCGCCGTCGGACGTGAAGACCTGCACCCGGTGGTTCCAGGTATCGGCAACGTAGATGTCGCCATTCAGGCCTGCCGCAATACCCCAGGGTTCCTTGAGCTGGCCATCCTGATTTCCCTCGCCGCCGAACGACATCAGGAATCGACCATCTTGGGCGTACTTCACGATGCGATGGTTGAAGGTGTCCGCGACGAAGATCGAGCCATCGCGGCCAAGCGCGATGGCCTTGGGATCGGCCATCTGGTTATCGCCCGACCCGCGCGTTCCGCCCAATGCCGCGGTCGCGGACACCTGACGCGTCGCCCTCTCATAGGCCGTCTCGTCGATCAACTGCTGCGAGGCGAGCGGCGCGGCCCATGCGCCCGAGGCGAGGTCGCGCCGCACGAACATCACGAAATCGGTCGAGCCGAGCGGGTTCAGCGTCTCGCGGAACATGAAGTAGCGCCAGATCCGTGCCCGCGTTCGCGGATCCTGGAAAAAGCTCTGAATCGATCCAAGGTTGATGCTGCGATAGTCCTCCGGGAACCACCAGCGCAAGCGGTAGCGCTGGCTCGCGTAACGTGCCCCCAATTGCCGGCGCACCGCCTCGTCCCGGCTACCCTCGGTGCCGATGATCATGATCGGAGCATCCATCGCTGTGCCGGGGACCGTTCCCGCGCCGATGAACACCCGCCCGGGGTAATCGCGCAGGTACCACTCGAACGGCCATGAGACCCCGCTGTCGTAGACGATCTTGACCTTCTCTCGCCCCTGGCCTGTGCGGAAGGCGACCCGGTCGACCTCGTCGAGCACCTGTCGCACGTCCGGCGACGTCTGGGTGTAGACCAGCATCTCGACCGGGACATCGCCGTTGTAGAAGTTCACCTGCCAGGCTGTCCGTACCGAGAGCGGCACCAACACGAGCAGAGTGCTCAGAGCCGCCGCTCTGAGCGCCAGCCCCACTCCGAGTCGCGATCCCAGGGTCACGCTCACGGTCAGGAGTACGCAGCCTGTCGCGGTGATCGCCAGCCCCTGGAAAAGCCGCGTCACGACTCCAGGCGGCGCCTGTCCGGCGAGGATCGCCGAAAGGGCGGAGAGCGGCGATGGGTCGCTCGATAGATTGGCGACCCCGCTGATCAGTGCTGCCCCCGTGAGGAAGAGCGACAGGACATAGGTCCCGAGTCGCTGCCAGGCCGGCTCGCGCGCGGTGATTTCCTGGATCAGCCGGGCGATCGCGACAGCGGCCAGGAAGGCGAGCGGGATGGCCATGTGGATGACCATCCAGGGCATCTTCTCCGAGGCCCAGCCGTAGAGGAGCAGCGCGCCGAAGGCCCAGTAGACCAGCACTAGGTGAAAGCGACGGACGGGGGTCGGGGCCCCGACTCGATGCTTGACCAGAATGTACGCCGCGCCCGCTAGCCCGAACAGGACCGCCACAAACTCATAGAGCGGCAACAGGATCAGGTAGTAGAACCAGGGTTGGTTGCCACGCGCGACGCCCTGCTGATCAATCCAGTACTTCAGCCCGCCGATCGCACCGCTGAAGAAGCCGCCCGGGTTAGAGAAGAACGTCGTATAGAGGGCGACGAAGATTCCCCAGAAGATCACCGCGGCCATGACCCAGATCTGGGCATTCCATCGGGTGCCCACCAGAGCGCCCAGGAGCGCCAGCAGGACGAAGATCGCCGACAGGTAGGTATTTGCGCGCGCGGGATCGACCGCGGTATGGAGGAAGATGTACTCGAAGCCCCCGGCCGCCAGAGGCAGGCTCAGCGTTCCAATCAGCACCGAGACCTGAGCGACTGGGCTCAGGGCGGGAACCGTGCCGCGCCGCGTAACGGATCGAACGATCAGCTGCCAGATGGCCGGCAGATCCTTCCATGAGAGCGCGATGAGCAAGAAGGCCAGGTAGAACAGTTGGAGATACGTGTCCTCCTTGGTGCAGAAGGCCAGAGACAGAGACGCCACCACCAACCAGAGGTCCGCGCGACGTTGGTGGGCGATATACCGGTAGATTCCCACCAGGAACAACAACTGGAAAACCGCCAGATAGATGTCGTGCCGCTGAAATCGCGAGTAGTAGATGATCGAAGGGCCGAACGCGAGGAACGCCGCCGCGATGAACGCGGCCAGGCGGCCGATAAACTCGCGCGTCATCCAGGCGAGGCCCACCAGCGCGATGCCGAAAAGGCTGGTCCCCAGCCGCGCCACCGCATCGGTCGCGCCGAAGAGGAAATAGAGCAGCGCCCCGATCTCGAACAGGAACGGGCCGTGCATCATCGGGTCGTGGATGTATCCACGACCGTTGAAGAGGTAATACGAATAGAGCGCGTGGAGTGATTCGTCGTGGTGGAGCATCCGAGGGCCCAGATCCCAGAGCCGCAGAATGGCCGCGGCGACGATCAGCAGTCCGTACCCGAACTTCTCACCGCTGAGCGGGATGATGCCGAAGAGCGGCCGCTCCAGGATGTGCGCCAGCGGATCCGTACGCTCCGTCTGTTGCCCATCTGACGTTCCCGTGACGACCGCCATCCCCTACCTCTCCCGTTGTTGCATCGGATTATGCGGCGCCGGAATGTCCAGAGCCGTACAGAGCTTGCGAGACTGTTTCACTGCGCGCGAACCCAGAGTTTCACGTCGGTCATGGCCGGTGCGACGGGCGTTTCCCGATAGCGTAACCACCGCCAGACCTGCTTTGCATTCTCGAACCGGAAGTTGCCCGTCAGCGAAAGCTGGTACTGCTGACCCGCATAACGCTGGTGTGGCTGCTGTTCCGTCGCCGGGAGCAGTCTGATGGCGGGCATCGCCGTCGGGACATCGATGCGGCTGGGATTCAGTGGCTTCAGATACCAGTCGACGACATCGCTCACATCGGGCCGGACGATGAAGCTCCGATCCTTCCGATTGATCGTGAGAACCTGGATCACCTGATGGGCATCGGCTGCGAGTACCCGAACATCTACCGACGTCTGTTGCGCGCGGGGTAGCTCCGCCAGATTCCCGACGACGCGGAAGGTGAGATTGGACGTGACGTGCACCTCGTTAGCGATGAGAACGACTGCAATGCCGATGAGAAGACTGGTCCAGGCGGCGCTCGTCGCAATCTGCCGGAAATAGAGGACTGCCAGCAGAACGAGGACGATGGGGAACGCGATCAGCGCACGTTCGGCAGACACGCGGAGTTCCTCGTCGGTCGTTCCCAGAAACCCCACGGTGCGGAACGCGGCGCCGACGTAGCGGATGGCCACCGGATCTTGCGACGTCACGTGGCCGATCGCAAGCGTGAAGAGGAAGTACGCCCAGCTTACGATCGCGACCCCGGCCAGCACCATTGCCCGGGAGTGGCGTGCCGCCTCCGCGATCAGGGCCGCAGCCGCGCGAGCGCCGAGAACCGTCAAGGGAACCACCGCCATCGCGGCGTGGTCAGGAGTGCCTCTCAGGATCGTGGCGACGATCGCGATGCCTGCCCAAACGAGAAGCATCACCGTGAGTTCATCAGCGCGGCTGGCGGTTGGGACGGCCCGCCCGCGGGCCATCATCGCCACGAACGCGAGCGCCGCCATCGCCGACATGAGCGCATAGCCCGCCAGGAGGAGTACCCCTAAACGCGGTGCATCCGCTGCCGGCGCGGTGGTGAGCGCAGTGGCCCAGTGGCCGAGCGGTTCGAAGACCCCACGGCCTAGCCCCGAGATGTCGGTGAAACCCCCGGTCGCCAGACCGAGCAGCGCACTCAGGCCCAGCAGAAGCGTTGGCGCGGGCACGGGTGACGCGGCGGGCCGTCCCTTCTCCCTGGCCGACGCCGAACGAGCGGAGATTGCCCAGACAATGGCGACCGCGGCCAGAGCGTGGAACACCCCGAAGCCACTCACCAACCCGACGGCGATCGCGAGCATAAGTAAGGTCCAGGACGTGCGCGGTTCGCGCGCCCGTGCCATCAATCCCGCAACGAGGAGCCCGGCGAGCGCCGCGATCCCGACGCCGCCCGCCTGCCGTGCCTGATCGACCAGGAGTGGCGCTACGGCCAGACCGAGCGCGGCCACCATAGCCGCCGTTCTGCCGATCATCGGCCGCATCGGAAGAACCGCGAGCGGAATCAGCGCGCCAAGGACGGCGGGGATGATGCGGACCACTGCGTCCGATCGCCCGCCAAGCTCCACCGCCAGACGAATCCCGAATTCCTGGAGAGAACCGACTGTCGCGGGCATCACATCCATCGCGCTCAGTGCGATGCGAGCCTCCACAGGAGAGAGCGGTATCGCCGCGAGATCGAATAAGCGGAGCCCGAGCGACGCGATCAGGGCGAACGCGTACAGCAAGATCTCCAGCGTCAGGTCTTGCAGTGGAATCCGTCCGGTCTTGCTCGCGTTCGCGCCGATCTCGCCACCAGAGAGGTCGGGTAAGGACGTGATGTCCGCCGGAGTGGCGCCCCTGCGCGTGCGGGTTCCGCTGCGAACACGACGCTGTGGTGCACTGCTCATGGTGCGCGTGTTCCGCGGAGCTTGTAGATCGTGACGTCGCCGGATCGGAACACCGGATCCATAAAGCGGGCGAACCGGTTGAGGTCCGCTCCCTGAGATGCATACACATCCCGTTCGGTTCTGCCCACGAACACGTACTGGGCACCGTACTTCGCGAGAATCGCCAGGACCTCCTGATCGTTCGGCGAACGGTAGATCGCGTCGATATCCGGCTTCCGAGGTCCGGCGTAGGCGAAGGTGCCTCGCCACTGCTGCTCGTGGAACTCCCAACCGAGCAGAGTCGGCAGGCCGGTCATGCTTGCGACCCGGCCGAACTCCTGCCGGTATGAGCCGCCGCTCGCCTCCACGATGACGGGCTGCCCGCTGACGTTCGCGGAGAGCCAGGCGATCGCTTTCCCCTCATCCGGTCGGAACCTGTTCCAGAATGCGATTCCGTCGAGGTTGGGCGAGCGAGAGAAGTCATCGGTCTTGTCGAGCACGGCGCCTACCGGATAGAGGAGCGTGAGGGCGAACAGAGCGGCAACAAGCCCTGTTCCGGCGGCCACACCGATCCGCGAGGGGGTGGACGGGTGCGCGGCGCGCGCACGCTCGAGGAGGAGCGGTATTGCGAAACCGACGACGATCGCGAGGAACGCCCACGCCTGGTAGTACAGCTTGAACACAGTGTTCATCCGATTGTTGAACAGGTCCCGAATGAAGACGACCTCACTGCCGAAGAGCAGGAGGAACGCGGTGAACGCGAGCAGGAACACAAAAGCTGCTTCGAGCGGGGCGATAGCGCCGACCGAGCTACCGGCGATTGAGGTGGCTTCGCGCGAGGCACGCGTCGGCGGTGGAGCCTCCACGTCCGTAGGTGGCCGGTTCCGGACGACTCGACTCGCGCACGCGCCCGCGGCCAGGCACAGCGGAAGGATGAGTGCGACCGCCGGTGCCTCCACCCAGATCGCGATCGCGCTCAGGGCCGCGGTCATGAGCCACACCGCGATCGAACGGGACCAGTCCTGGGAAGCGGTGCCTCGCCATGTCCGAACGAGATCGACGATGAGGAAGATCGCCGCGACGATGAGTACTGGCCCCCAGAACAGCAGGAAGTGGTGCAGTTGCGACTTGACGGTGACGACCCCGAGACCTGCCGCCTGCGACCGGAAGGTCAGGTAGAACGGGGCGTAGGTGAGAAGGGAAGCCACAAGCCCGATCGCACCGAACTCGATCGCACGAGCGATTGGTGCCTCCGTCCGCGAGGATCGCAGGAGCGCCAGCGCGTATGCGCCGGAGACCACGAAGAGCACGGTGGGCAGATCCCAGGTATTCAGGAATCCGAGCGCACCAACACCGATCGCGAGCGGCCCGAGGATCCACGGATCGCGCCAGAGCCGCGCCGCGTCCCGTCCGCGCGCCTCGTTGAGGACCGCGAGCGCGAACGAGATGCCGAGCAGAACGAAGGGAAGCGAGAGGACGTGTGGGTGCATGTCTCCCAGAACGAAGCTGAAGAATGGGAACTCGGTGATCGTATAGTCGGACGCGCGCTCCTGCCCCGCGGGCGCGGGGGTGCCGATGACGCGTGTCGCCCGAAACCACCACCAGTTATCAGATGGGAAGAACCCGGGTGCCTGGTACCCCACGGGCATGTCCTTGATCGCGAAGAAGGCCCGGACGCCTTCCGGTAGCGCTCGGCGGGCGTTGAGGATCTCCAGCACCGGCTCGAGATTGCTGACGATCAGCAGGCAACCGCTGGTCAACAGTCCTCCACGCATCGCCTGTCGGTCCGAGGCTCCGCGGGCGAGCGCAAGAGCCGATCCGATCCCGTAGGCACCGACCGCGGAGAGCGCGAACAGAGTCGGCAGCATCAGATTGAAGGCGATCGACGCCGGTGTGGTGGTGGACATCGCGAGGATCGCCGTGAGCAGATAGCCGAAGTAGTAATAGCTAATGGTGGAGCCGCTCAGCCACGGGTCGACCGGCGGGAAGGACTCACTGCGCAGGACGCCGTTGAGAAACAGCAGTTCCATCGGTTTCTCGGTGGCCGTGATGTCCGGATCGAACGCCCGCACGATCACCCATAGCAGATATGCGCCGTGGAACAGAATCTCCCCACCGACGATCAGCGCCCTGCGCTCGCGGAGAAGTGTGCGCGCAACCGGCAGCGGAGAGCCCAGCAGAGTCCACGAGCCGATCGCGACGGCGATCAGGGTGCCAAGGATCGCACCCGTCCCATTCGTGAGCCACCCGAACGTACCACCCAGCCAGTACGGGTAGCCAAGCGCAATGAGGCCGACCGCCCGGGCGACGGTCCAACCGCGATCCGGCAGACGTCGGAACACGCGGAAGGTGATAGGCATCGCCGCCAGAGCGAAGACCTGGAGCGCGAGCCACCACGCCACAACGTGAAGAATCTGGCTCACGCACCGCTGCCGCGAACGCGGTAGATCTTTACACCATCCGCGTCATACACGATGTCGAGATCCGCCCCGGCCATCCGATCGAACTTTGCGAGCCCGCCCGGTGGATAGTACGCGCGCTCCAGATCGCCCATGTAGATATAGGCAACGTTGTACTTCCGAAGGAGACCTCGGGTCCGCGCGAGGTCCTCGTCGGAGTACAGTGCGCGGACGTCGCGGACGCGCTCTTCGATCATGTGCCGAAAGCCCCATCTCTGCTGGGTCTGGTGCCAGTCCCATCCCAGGATCGTGGGCAGACCTGTATAGATCGAGATGCGCGACCCCCATCGGTAGAGCGGCACATTCGCCTCGGCGATGACCGGAGACCCGTCGACGTTATCCCAGATCCACTCGATGGCACGCAGGTCGCGCGACAGGCGCAATTCGGTTACCCGCACCGTTGTGGGGTGATCCTCACGATAGATCGCCGTCTCCATATACGCGGTGCCATCGAGCGTCGGCGGAATCGTCCGATCGAATCGCTCGGCAGCCTTCCCGGGCGTCGAGACAATGGGGTACGCCGCGGCCGCCACTACAAGAACGAGCAAGGTGATCCCCCAGGCGCGAAACGCACCCGCTCGGACCACGGCGAACAACCGCTCGCGCATCGCCACCGCCGCCACCGCCGCCGCGATCGACCACATGATCCAGACCTGCAGATAGAACTTGAATACCGTGTTCATGCGGCCGACATCGCCATCGAGCGCGACGATCTCGACGGCTGTACTCAGAGCCAGGCCTGTCCCGAAGAGAAGCAGCAGGAACGCGCTCTCGTGGGTGCGCGGGCGCCGCAGCATTCGCCAGACGACCAGCGCTAGGAGCAAGAGGAGGATCGCGGCGAGAACGTAATCGAAGATGATTCCGGCCGCGATGACCACGAGGGCAATCGCTGCGACAAGCATCAACCGATTGATGCCCCGGTCGTCCTCGCCCACGAGTCGTGCACGGAGCGCGAATAGATGAGGGAACCGGTCCCAGCGGCGCAGGATGCTCTCCATTGATCGCCATACCCCGCTCGCGCGGGACGCCTTCGCGACGTCAGCGACCACGAAGCTGACGAGCACGTAGAGGAAGAGGCCGTGAATCACGAGGTAGTGCACCGGTGATGACTGATCCGGAGTGGGCCGAACGCTCGAATAGAAGCTCACGAAAGTTGAGTGGAAGGGGAGAAGGAACAGGTAACTCAGGACGACGATCGCGCCAGCGCGGAGGACTGCCGCGCCGAACACGCGAGCGTTGCCCGGCGTGCGCAGGTACCACGGTCCCAACGTCGCCGCGCAGATGAGCCCCAGGTAGGTCGGGAAGTCCCAGGAGTTGATGGGCCAGAGCGCGCCGATGGCGAGCGCCGCGACGCCGATCGGGACCAGACGCGCCGGAACGGCCCGCACTCCGAAGTCCAGGGCCTGTCGTACGCTCTCGGCGCGCCAGATCGGGCGGGGTAACGCAAGGGGGAACGCGAAGTGCAGGCTCTGCCCGGGCATGGGCAGGCGCAGCGCGGGCAATCTGGTGGGCGCAGCCAGAATCGCATTGGCCGCCACTGCGATCGCCAGTACTGTGAAGGGAAGCGCGATCGCGTGGGCGTGCAGGTCCGCATAGAGGAACGTGAAGTAGGGGAATTCGTTGATGGTGTTAGGAATGACACGGGTGCTTGGCCAGTACCAGTCCACGGGCACGTCGTACGGTCTGCGCAGGACAATCCAGTTGAAGAGCCCGATCGCGATGAGTACGACGTAGTTGACGCCAGGTACCAGGCTGGCGTAACTCGTGCCGGCCATGCGGATCAGGCCGTCGAAGAGTTGGATCGCCCCGCCCAGATTACCCAGCGTCGTCGCGAGGGCTGCAGCGAAGACGCCTCCGCCGATGGCGTACTGCTCCGGGACAACACCCCCACGGCGGCCGAGCGTGTAAGCCACACCGTAGGCGCCCGACGCGGTCATCGCGTAGAGCATGGGTAGCGCGAGGTTATACGCCGTGGTGGGAATGATCCCCGTGACCTTGATCGTCTGGGCCACGATCAACTGCCCGTAGTAGTAGTAGTTCAGGATTCCGCCAGCGAACCACGGGTCGTACGGTGGGTAGGTGGCAGACTTCACCGCCGCCATCAAGTAGGCGACGTCCATCGGCTTCTCGCCGCCGTGCGCCAAGTGCCAGAGATCGGGGTTCAGAGCCCGAATCCAGACGAAAAAGAGGAAAGCAAACCAGAACAGCGCCTCGCCGATTCCCAGCGCCAGGCGTCGTTGGGAGGCGACCTCGAGCATCCGCGCTCGAACGCCACGGAAGAGTGCGGCAGCGAGGAGCGCGGTCAGGATCAGACCGAGGAGTGCCGTGGCGCGGACCGCCGGGACACCCGTGAGCACGACGCACATCCAGGCGATCCAAGTCATCAGAAGCAGCGCGATGGGCCGAGCGAAAAGCAGACCTGCGTCGGCCATATTCGGGAGCGCCGCTGTCGCGATCGGCGCGCCCACCATCGCCAGCACGACTAGGAGGATGATCCAGACTGGCAGCGGGAAGGTGTTCGCCAGGTCGGTCCGATCGAACAACTCGCGGAAGGTGCCTCCAGCCCGGTGCACGGCCGCGAGTTCCGGAGTCTGCAGGATCGACCGGTACACCGGTGTCCCGGGCACCACATCGCGGCGCGCCTCCGATAGCGCGGGGCGAAGCAGGTCGCGGATCTGCGCCTCGTTCAGAGGCGTGGTCTTTCTGAAGATCAGGATCTTGGGGTGGTCGTACACGCTGAAAGATTCGTCGGCGCGCCCGAGGTTCAGCGCGATGGGAGACTTGGTCCTCTGGAGGTCGCGATGGCGTTCCGGCTCGGGCAATCGCGGGTCGCCGAGAGTCTCATCGAAAAGCGTGACGCCGAGCAGCGACGGGTAGGAGGAGAAGACCTCGACAAGCTCGAATCCAAGTCTCTCGGCGAAGAGCAGCTCGTAGTACCTGGAGGTGAGCGGGTAGCGCTGCGGTAGGCGTGGGATCGTGCCATAGAGTCGGTTCGAGAAGAAGAGGACGTAGTCGGTGCGCGCCAGCGTGGAGGCGATGTGCTGGAGCTTCCGCTCGTCGTCGGCCTCGTAGAGGTTGAGGGGTACCTGCCGATAGCCGAACCGCCCCATGTCCAGTTGCTGGCGCTGATCGGACAGCGAGCGCACCGCGACCGGGAACCCCTCCTCCCAGTGCTCGTTTGCCAGTGTCGAGCCCCGCGGCAAGTTATCGTAAATCCAGCGCGATGCCTGAACCGCGGTGTGTTCGCCGGCGTACACGGCCTGGTACGCCACGCCGTAGAACGCGGTAATGCCCAGGACGACCGCGATGACCGCCATGGCTCCCTGGCGAGGCCGAGTCCAGGCCCGGCCTGCCTCATCGAATTCCAGTTCCCGCCGGGGGACCGGCCCGGGCGACGGTCCCCCGACCGCAATCGTCGGGTCGCGCGGCACAACGGCCGCGGGCACGGCCGCGACCTCCTCGATCGCAAGATCCTCGAAGAGCGAAAGACCCTTCAGTTCGGCCCACCGCCTCGTCTCCTCGTCCACGATCGTGACGGGCGCGCGCTTCTCCTCCGCCAAGAGTCCGAAGAGACCGAGGCCTTTGACTTCGGCCCACCGCCTCGTCTCCTCGTCCAGGGTGACCGGGTCTCCCGGGAGCACCTCGCTCCGCGTCGTCCCCGCAGGTACGGCGATTGGGGCCGCGGGCGTCTCCTCCGCCGCGATCTCTCGCTCGACGTCGTCCCACGCCGTGTCCGCCTCGCCCACGGCTCGCGGCGTGCGCATTGTCGCCCACCGGTACAGACTCCAGAGAGCGAACGAGGCGGCCACCGCCAGAACCGGGGTGATCGGCAGCATGTAGCGCAGGAACTTGGCGTGGAAGCTCCCTGTGATGAGGAAGTACGGAAGGATCAGGGAGAGCAGGAGGAGATCCGCGTTCGTGGGCTGGCGGATGGCTCGCCAGATCAGGAAAGCGAGTCCGGCGAACATCGCCAACCCGAGTCCCGGTCCGACGCCGAAGAACAGCAGATTCTCGAAGAAGTACCAGTACGCGGGACGATTGGCGTACTGGCGTGTGTACGGCACGTCGGCCGAGCCGCGCACCATCGCGTTCTGCTCGAAGATATTGGCGAGGAAGGTCTTCGAATCGATGATCGCGTACGGCTGGAAGATGACGAACGCGGCAAGCGCGATCAGGGCCATAGCAATCGCGCGACTGGCCACTGGGCCGAGCGAGCGAGTGGCGCGACCGACCCAGGACCAGCCGGGCGCGACCTTGTCGTCGGCTCGGGCCATGCGGAGCGCCTGCGCCAGCAGGACCGGCGCGAGCACCGGCGACGCACTGATCTTCGTCGCGAGCGCCATTCCCGCGACGAAGGCCGACCCGATCGTATGCCTCCGTTCGCCGGAATGCAGTCCGCGCGCGGCGAGGAGCACCGCGCCGGTGACCAGAAACGTCATTGGCGTGTCGGACGCGTAGAAGTGACTCAGTTGAATGTGTATGACCGAGAAGGCCACGAACGCCGCCGCCAGGAGGCCGACGCGACGGCCGTACAACTCGCGCCCCAGCAGGAATGTCAGAGCAACCGTGCCCAGATCGAACAGTCCTGAGAGCGCTCGCCCGACGAAACGAAGTCCGAACGTGTCTGCACTCAAGGAAAGCGAATCGGCGAGACGCAGGAGATCGGCGACTGCCGAGACGACCCAGTGGACGAATCGGAGGACATAGAAGATCAGCGACCCGTAGGCGAAGGAGCGCGGGTTGAGCGAGCTGTCCGGCTCAAGAAGGTGGCCCACGTCGATGGGGAAAGACAATCGGACGCCGTCGGTGACCATGAAGATGTGGCGCTCGTCGGGATGGAAGAGATGGCCTCCATCCCAGTTGAGATCGGAGAATCGAAGAATCGCGCCCACAATCAGGATCAACGGGAGCGCGAATGGTGCGAAACGGGTTATGGCCTCGCGACCCGAGCGAGCCCAGCGGGGCATGCGCGAGCGGTTCCTCCTACAGGCGTCAGCGATGCTAGCACCTCGCCATAACGTCACAGAGTGCGCGCTGTCACGCGCGTGATACACTGGATGAGTTGGCGCGCCCGATCCGTATAGGCGCTGGTTCGGTCAGTGCGGTTGCCAGCCTCAACGAGTGCAGCACTGCGACAGCGATCTGGGGCAATCTGCCGATACGGGCGCGCGCGTCGACCTGGGGGGACGAGATCTACTTCGGTATCCCCGTGAATCACGCCGAGGATGGCGCGGTTGAGACCGTGAGCTTGGGGGACCTCGGGTACTGGCCGCCCGGTCACGCATTCTGCATCTTCTTCGGGCCGACACCGGCGAGTCGCGGCGACGAGATCCGCCCGGCCAGTCCGGTGAATGTTGTCGGGCGGCTTGAGGGCGATCCAAGCGTGTTTCGTTCGGTACCATCCGGCGCACAGGTATCCATCGAGCGCGCCTGATCGGAGGGGTTGTGGCAGTCGACGGTCTGCGGTTCGAGCGACAGTATCGTACGTCCCATTCCGAGGGCTACCTGATTCTCGATGGCGAGGATCGGTTCGGTCGGATCGAACTGCACTTCACGGCCAGCGTCGTCTACGGCACGTTGATTGCCGAGCGTGACCTGGCAGAAGACGAGATCCTCGACGTGATCGAACAGATCGACGACGAACTCGTGATGACGGCGGATGTCCCACGGGATGACTTCATCGTCACGGTCTATCAAGGGCGCGACGCTGGTACGTACAGCGATGACTACTTCGATGACAGCGAGGAAGACGAGAGCGGGTCGTGACCCTTTCCGATCCCCTGAGCGCCGCGGCGACGCGGTTTGGTCCGGCGCTCGATCGTGAACTCCGCGAGGCGGTGCCGGACGAGTCGAGGGGAGCCATTTACCGTCTCGTTCGGTACCATCTCGGATGGGCGACGCAGAATGGCGTTGTGGCGCGCGCCGAGCCGGGAAAGCGCCTGCGCCCCTACCTTCTCCTTCTCGCGTGTGAGTCAGCGGGCGGCCGCGCGGACGGCGGCTTGCCCGCCGCGGCGGCGGTTGAACTGCTGCACAACTTCTCCCTGATCCACGACGACATCCAGGATCGCTCGCCCCAGCGGCGCCATCGCGCCACCGTCTGGAGCATCTGGGGCGAGGCTCAGGCGATCAACGCGGGCGACGTTCTTCACGCGATCGCGTCACGATCGTTCCTTCGCTGTGCGGAGCGCGGCGTATCACTCGGTGCTACCCATCGGGCGCTGGCCCTCTTCCACGAGAGTTGCTACCGCCTCGTGGAGGGGCAGTATCTCGATCTGACGTTCGAGTCGCGCGTCGACGTGAGCCCGGCGGAGTATCTCGCGATGGTGGACGGCAAGACAGGCGCGCTCATCGCCGCCTGCGTGGAGATCGGCGCCGTCCTAGCCGGGCGGGATGGCGCGGCCTGGCGTGCCGTCGGCAGGGCGTTCGGTCGCGCCTTTCAGATCGTCGACGACGTCCTCGGGGTTTGGGGCGACCCTGCGGTCCTCGGCAAGTCCGTCGACGACGACATTCGTTCCGCGAAGAAGTCGCTGCCAGTTCTTCTTGCTCGAGAGTCGCTCTCGGCGACCGATCGCACTTGCCTCGACACGCTCTACGGTGCAGATCGTCGGTCCGATGACGATGTGGAGACGATTCGGAGGATGCTCGACCAGTCCGGCGCGCGAGAACGGGCGTTGGACCACGCACGCGCTGCGGCGATGGAAGGAGAGGCGGCGCTCGCGGTGATACAGGAGCGTGGGGCGGCGGTCGCGCCGCTGACATCCTTGCTGCGCGTCCTTGTGGAACGACACCGTTAGAGTCACGTGCGGCGTTCTCCGCGTGGAACCCGTTAGAAATCCATCGGTGTATCACGGTCGCGACGCGCGGCGAATCTAGAATGCGCCTGTTACGGTCAAGTTAGCGCATGATGGATCGGCGGCAGCGGGCCCTGGTGGTTGGCCGCAATCTGCCATCGATCTGGCGTTTGCAGTCTGTGCTCCTCAGGGCGGGATTCTTTCCACGCGCGATGCAGATCGACGGTACCGACGACCCGGGCGACGAACCCACCAATCTCGTGCTCTTCGATGGCGATGTCCGTGGTGCTGAGGCGCTCCGCGTGCTGGGCCGCCTCACACCCGCGGACGGAGCCACAGACGTGCCCGCGATCTTCCTCGGCGGCGATCGGCCGGACTCCGCGACCGAGCGCTCGCTTCCGCTCGGGGCGGACGATTCCGCCATCCGTGGCGCGATCGCGGACCTCACGATGCAACGCCCCATCCCCAATCCGCGCAGTCTCGGATACGGCGGCGAGAGCGGCCTGGATCTGACGGCCGAAGACGCGGCGGTCCTTACCCCGCGCCGCCGGGAGGCCCGAGCGCCACTCGCGGCGCGCACCCTCGTCGCCGCACTCACGATCGGTACGGTCATAGCTGCGTACTCCCTGGGCATCGCTCCCTGGTCGGCGGACGACAGATCGAACGACGCGGCGGCTCTCACCACCGGCGCCGAACCGCCAGCCCCCACCCCAACCCCCGCGCCCACCAGACCCTCACCCGATCCCACCGCGGCTGTGCCACCCGTCGTCGAGGCAACGGCAACGGCACCTAGAACGCCGATGCTGTCGGCGCTCGCGGTGAGTGATGTGGAAACACCAACTCCGCGGCCGCCCACGAGGGTTGTGTCGCCAACGATGACCGCTGTGCCGACAGCTCCGCCGCAGCGGTATGGTGCGATTGAGGGCCGTATCACCGATGCGTTGGGAGCCGCCGCCATTCCGGGCGCCCAGGTCCTGATCCTCGGCTCCGTGCGGATCGAGACCACAACCAGTGGCGACGGGCGCTACTACGTTTCCGATCTGCCGCCTGGTAGCTACCAAGTGACTGCTGTCGCGCCCGGGTACGTGCGTGCGGCCAATCGCACCGCGATCGTCGCCGCCGTCACCACGACCGACAATCTGGCCCTAGAACCGCTCGCGGGTCGTCAGCCTGGCGCGGCACGCAGCGTGACCGACGCGCGCACGGGAAGACTCGTGCCGGTGTATAGCTACGAGGTCCGTCCCGGTGATATCCTCGCCGACATCGCCAGCCGTATCGGAGCCACGCCCGAAGAGATCCTGGCACTCAACCGGCTCGACCCGCCCGGTCGCCTTCCTGTGGGCCTCGTGTTGAACCTCCCGGCGTCGACCTTCGGCGAGAAGTAGGGAACGATCGATGAGTGAAGAAGCCGAAAGCCGGGTTCAGCCGATTGCCGGAACCACCGGATATGAGATCGAGATGGCCTCTGCCCTTCAGGCGGCGGACCTCGATCGGGACTGGTCGACCCGTCGCCTCGAGATCTACCGAGCGCTCGACGCAGCCGTCCAGCAGTCGGTGGCGAGCGTGCTGCAGGCCGCCGCCGAGACGCGTCAGGCGATGGAAGCGGAGGCGAAGCAAGTGCTGGATCGGCTTCGGCACGAGCGATCGCGTCTCATTGAGGACATCCGTGAATACCGTCGCCAGCGCGACGGTCTCTCCGCCGAGATCAGCGACGCGCGGCGCCGCGCCGAAGAGGAGGCATCTCGCATCAAGCGTGCCGCCGAGGCGGAGAAGACCGGGATGTTGCGTGACGCGGAGAACCGGAAGGTCGAACTGACCGCTGAGATTCAGAGACTCGAGCAACAGCTCGCCGACGTATCCTCCGGCATCCAATCGCTCCTGCAAGAGCAGATCGGCCGGGTTCGGGCTGAGGTCAGCACGCCAGCCCGCCGTCCTCCCGAGCGCCCGGCTCGTGTGGTCGAGCAGATGCGCCCGCCCCCGAGCAGTCGGACACCGTCCAGCCCCGCACCCATCGAGGGCTCGGCGCGCGAACAGGAGCCGCAGCCGACCGTGCGCACTTCGGCGCCACCACCTCCTGCGGAGCCAGTCGTCCGCGCATATCGGTCGGCTGGAGATATCGCTGAGAGCGCCGACGATCGTCCGAGCGCCGGCGGTCACCGCGACCCCGCCGTCCCCGTCTCCGCACCGCCTACGGAATTGGCGCCTCCCAGAGTCGCGTCAACCCCCTCGGTCGTGAGGGAGGCGCCGGATCCTCCTCCGTCGACAATCTCCACCGCATCCGTCGCGCCGCCGACGCCAACCACGGCCGCCGGAGGTCCTGTGCGCATCGAGGTGGCGGTCGTTAACACGCCGAGCTTCGCTCGTGCTCTCGAGTTTCAGCGGGGGGTTCAGCGCACCGAAGGTGTGCGACAGGTGCAGGCGCTCCAGTTCGAGGGTGGCCGGCTGGTCCTCGCGGTGGAACACGATGCCGCACTGGATCTGGCCACGGCCGTGAGTCGACTCCCTGGCTTCGGCGTCGCCCTGGTTGGTCGCGATGCGAGCCGCCTGGAGTTCGCGTTCCCCGCAACAACCTGAAGCGACAGCCTCTTTCAGGCGGGCCCCGGGTCGCGCGCTGCGGTGAGAACGCGCGCGAAGACCTCGTTGCCGAGGAGTCGTCCGCGGTCTGTCAGCGCGACACGTGAAGCGGACCGCGCCACCAGTCCCTGCTCCACGAGAGAATTGAGCGGCTCGGCGAGGCGGCCAACCGCCGGGCCAAGGCGCTCGCGAAGCGCGCTCAGATCAATGCCCTCCCTCAGGCGGAGGCCAAGCATCGCAGTCTCGCCCAGTTCGAGATCAGCCGGGATCGTCTCGCGCTCCTCGACCGTCGCCTCACCATGTTCGACCTGTGCGATCCAGGCCGCCGGGGCGCGTGTCGCGATCGTTCGGGCGCCGCCGAACCATGAGTGAGCGCCGGGACCGATACCGACGTACTCCTGGTTGCGCCAGTACCGCAGGTTGTGGCGGCACGCGAATCGCTCATCGCGCGCCCAGTTCGAGATCTCGTAGTGGACGTATCCCGCCTCCCCGAGCATTTCGGTGGCGAGCTCATATTGATCGGCCATCTCGTCCTCGGTCGCCGGAGCCAGGATGCCGCGACTGCGCTGCAGGTGGAAGATCGTTCCCGGTTCGATGGTCAGCGCGTACGCGGAGAGATGCTCTGGTGCGAGTTCGATGGCTCTGCGGAGCGTCTCCCGCCACGTCGCGAGCGATTGCCCGGGGAGACCGTAGATGAAATCCAGGTTGACGTTCTCGAATCCGGCGTGGCGCGCGAGTTCACGCGCGGCTAGGGCTTGCTCGACCGAGTGGATGCGCCCGATTCGCGCCAAAAGCGTCGCGTCAAAACTCTGAATCCCGTAAGAGATGCGATTGACGCCGATCCGGCGGAGAGCAGCAAGGCGGGCGGCAGCCACAGTCCCGGGGTTCGCCTCCAGCGAGATCTCGGCATCATTGGCGACGGCCATGTGGCCGCGCGCCGCTTCGAGGATCGCCTGCACCTCGGTTGGGTCGAGCAGGCTGGGCGTGCCTCCGCCGAAGTTCACGGTCTCGGCTGCCAGATCGACCTCCGCCGCGCCGAGTCCGGCCGGTGCTCGTCGGATCTCCCGCACGGCAGCCCGGACGTATGGCCCGCGCAATCGGTCTAACCCGGCAAAGGAGTTGAAATCGCAGTAGTGGCACTTGGCGGGGCAGAACGGCACATGAATGTACAGGCCGACGGATCGCCGCACCATCACGACTATACTTTTCGCGAGCTCAGAGTCCTTCGCGGGAGAGGTTGTGGACGATCTACGTGCGCGCCTGATCGAACTGCGCCAGCGGGTGCAGGGGCTTGAGGTGCGGCTTTGACCTCCCCGAAAAGACGAAACAACTCCACGCGCTAGAGCAGGAGTCGACCGCCGACGGCTTCTGGTCCGATGCCGCGGTAGCGTCCGCCCATATGCGGCGCCTGACGGAAGTGCGCGAGGTAGTCGACCTCTGGAACAGCCTGGGGCGCCGTATCGACGATGCCACCACGCTTCTCGAACTTGCCGCCGAGGAGAATGACACGGCGATCGTCGACGAAATGAGCGCCGAGACGGATGCGCTGGAGCGCGAACTGGGCCGGCGGGAGTTCGATCTCCGGTTCAGCGGTCCGTACGATGGGAGATCGGCGATCCTGGCTATTTACGCTGGCGCGGGAGGCACCGAATCGCAGGACTGGGCCGAGATGCTCACGCGAATGTACGTCCGCTGGGCGGAACGGAACGGCTTCGGGGCCGAGGTGCTCGACTCCTCCGCCGGCGAGGAAGCAGGATTGAAGAGTGTCTCGCTGGAGATTTCCGGGCGGAACGTCTACGGGAACCTGCGTTCGGAGCACGGTGTGCACCGCCTGGTGAGATTGTCGCCGTTCGACTCTGCCCACCGTCGTCATACGTCGTTCGCCAATGTCGAGGTGCTGCCCGAGGTGGAGGGCCTCAACGAGGTCGTCATCGCGCCCGACGATGTCCGGATGGATGTCTTTCGGTCTTCCGGGGCGGGCGGACAGAACGTCCAGAAGACGAGCACCGCAGTGCGACTGACGCATATCCCCACGGGTATCGTGGTGACGTGCCAAAACGAGCGTTCCCAGATTCAGAATCGCGAGACCGCGATGAAGATCCTCATGGCGCGGCTTACCGCCACCGAAGCCCAGAAACGAGAAGCGGAGCAGGCTGAGCTGCGCGGCGACCGCGTGGACGCCGGCTGGGGGAACCAGATCCGGTCATACGTCCTCCACCCCTATCGGATGGTCAAGGACCATCGGACTGAAATGGAGACCAGCAATACCGACGCCGTGCTGGATGGTGACCTCACGACGTTCATCGATGCCTACCTCGCCCAGCGGATCGGGAAGAACTGACCCTTCGTCCAGAGGGCCTGGGCGCGTCGCCGGCGCAAGTACTCACCGTCCCGGTCGAGTTGGAGCATCGGAAGATCATCGCGAGACAGGGGCGTCCGCCGCTAGAGACGGATTCGAGTGGTGCCTGACGGTCCCTCGATCGCCGTCGGTGCCTACGACGCGGCGTCTTCCTTCGAGACGTCGACCGTGAGGGGCTCTTCCAGCACAGAGAAGCGGTTGCCGCCGATGTGATGGAGCGGGCGAAGATCTCGCTCCTTGAGCAGGTACGTACTGTCGAAGGACTCCTTCGCCGCGCTCGCGTGAACGATCTCAGCGATAAAGATGGTATGGTCGCCGGGCGATACCGCCTCGGTCACCGCGCACTCCAGGTGCGCGATGCATTCCTCGATGAGCACGGGCCGCACGACGTGCGGCCCCTCTTCGTGAAGCCCCATCACCTTCAACTTGTTCTGGTCGCGTCCCGAGACCGACCCGCAGTAAAGGACCTGGCGCATCAACTCCACCGTCGGGATGTTGAGGGCGAACTCGCTGGAGCGCCGAATCAGTTCGTGAGTCATGGTTCCCTGGTGAACGCTGAGACCGATCAGGATCGGCCGATAGCTGACCGGGGTGAGCCACGACCCGGCCATCACGTTCATGTCGCCGCGGTAGTAGGAGGTGACCATGGTGACTGGACCGCAGGCCAGGAGGCGGTACGCGAGTTCGCGCGGGATCTCTCGTTTCGGCATGCGGAATCTATTATCCATCCGTGGTTGTCGTTGTGGACTACGGCGCGGGAAACCTCCGCAGCGTCGTGCGGGCAGTGGAACGCGCTGGGGTTCAGCCGGTCGTCTCGCACGATCCTCGTGACCTCGATCGGGCCGATGCGGTCATCCTTCCCGGCGTCGGGGCGGCGGCGGATACCATGGCACATCTCGGGGCCTACGGGTTGGTGGATCCGATCCGGGCGTACATTCGCGGCGGCCGCCCGTTCCTAGGGGTCTGCATGGGGCTCCAGGCCCTCCTCACAGGTAGTGAGGAGGGAGGGTGGCATCCCTGTCTCGATGTGATGGCCGGGCGTGTCGCGCGCTTCGGGGAAGATCTGATCGTGCCTCACATGGGTTGGAACTCCGTGCATCAGCAGCGGCCCCACCCGGTGTTCGAGGGGATCCCGAATCCGGCGTTCTTCTACTTCGTGCATTCCTACTACTGCCAGCCGAGCGACGTCACGATGATCGCCGCGACAACCCCGTACGGCGGCGACTTCGCGAGTGTGCTCGCGCACGATAACGTCGTGGCAACGCAGTTTCACCCGGAGAAGTCCGGCGACGCGGGCCTCCGCTTGTATGAGAACTTCCTGATCTGGGCGGGCGTGCGGGAGCGGGCGGCCGCCTGACGGCTAAGCGCTTACAGGGTGCGGTGCCTTGCCGTTCGCCCGCGGACATGAATGATGCGAGCCTGGGGTGATTGGGGTATTGCAGAGTGGGCATCGTGGCCTCCCGGCGGAGACGACCGCCGTGATCTCCGTGCTGAGGCGGCGCATTTGCCCTCGCCCGGCGAGCATTTGGACGGTCGGTGGCCCGTCGGGATCCGATTCCTGATCGTGAGCGAGGAGCGACAGCGCATCGCGACTCTCGTCGTAGCCGAGTCCGAGGCGGCCGATTCTGAAGTCGACGGACGACCTGGCTGGAAAGTCGCCGGACTCGGCCGAGGGCGCCATCGCCTCGGACTGACCGACGCGACTGGCTCGAAGCTGCGCGAGGATCTCATCGATCGCCATCCCGAGCGCCTGAAGTTGCTCTTTCTCCAGCCATAGCGTCGCCGAGCCCTCGGAGGACATCGCGCGCAGGCGGAACGTTCGATTTCCGGGATCCCCGATAGCGTCTGCCTTGATCGCGTCCACCCTGCCCAGGTCCGACCTCTCCGTCACGAGACCGCGTCTCCTGTCGACGTTCCGTCGCCGATGCGCAGGTATTCGCGGAGCAACCCGTAGAGGCGCTGGCGCTGGGCCGGATCGATCGGCTGAATTCCGAGGTGGTTGATGATCCGGAAGGACTCGTCTCGCCACTCCTGCCAGCAATCGCGGCAGACACGGGCCAGAATCTCTCGCCCCAGTGCGCCGCCCAGTGGGGCACGGGCCAGCGCCTCAGCCGTACGCGCGCAGCGGGCGCACGTCACCGCGGCCATCGTCAGGCTCAGTCTCCGGCGAGCCGAGTCGCGATGAGGCGCTCGACGCTCTCTCGCAGAGCCACAACGTCGTCGAGGCCACCGCGAATGATGTTTGCCGCCAGACGTGCCAACGCGGGATACGGGATCAACCGCCGTCGCCCCACCGTGAGGTCCCCGCCGGTCCGGTCGAGATCCGCGTAGGCCTCGGTTGCGGCAAGCTCCCCCGTCCACGCCCGCAGATTCCGGTACACCCGGTCCCGCGTGTCGCCGATTCCGGGGAGGAGCCTTCGCGACCACCAGTGGACGTAGTAGCCCGTGGCGGTTGCTTCGACGCTCAGGCCATCCCGCCCACCACCCATTTCGACCACGAGCGAAGCGACCTCGGCATCCTCCACCACCCGGGCCTCGGTAAGGAAGGGGCGCAGTTCATCGATCCGTGTACGATGCAGTCCGGCGATTCGGTAGACCATGACGTCAGCGCTCCGGTTTTCGAGGAAGTTGGCCGACTATATACCCGCGCAATGAGGTGGGGAGCGACGCTACTCGGGGTGCTGCTGCTTGGCTGCCAGGCAGCGGCCGACCTGTACGCGCCGACCGCGGTTTCCGGTCGGGGGCAACCGATCGTGGTCGAATCGGCGAATCGTAGCCGGATCCTCACGGCCGTTGTGACGCCACGCCCGACGCTGACGCCCACGATTGCGCCAATCGCCCAGGTAAGTCCCAATCCGCCCTTATCGCAGTTCACGCCGCTAGTCCCGTTTCCGGGGCTCTTCCCAACCCTGACCCCGCGTTCCACCGGCTCTCCCACGCCGACGCTGACCATTCCAGGTACGCCGACTCCGCGCCCCGCGCCCACGCTGCCCACGGGTCCGCGGCTGTTGATCCCGACCGCCACACTCGAACCGCCTGCGACCTCGACTCCCCGACCAACCGTCAATGTGGAGGTGCTAGAGGAGACGCGCGTGGCTTCCCTGAAGCCCAGCCCCACCCAGATCCCCATCGACGATCTGGAGCCGAATGACACGCCGGCCCTCGCGACTGTCCTCGGTATCGACGAGGAGTTGAGAGGCGCGTTCATCTCGACGTTTGAGGACGTGGACGTCTTCGCGATCGAGGTTCGCGAGCCGACAGTGGACTTGATCGTCACCGTCAGCGGATCGGCTGCCTACAGCGTGACCATCACGAACCCACGCGGCGACAACGTGGGACGACAGCGCTTCGAAGGCACCACGGCGGTGCGATCGATCGCCTCGGTCGGGTCTGGCACGGGTACCTATCACGTCGCGGTGCGGAGCCTCGGGCGCAACCTCGCGCCGGGTCCATACACGATCGTCGCCACCCTCGCCCTGCCGCTGGCGACGCTCACACCGCCTGGCGGATAGCGCCTGTTGGGCGGGATGAGTGTCCCGAAATCAGCCGCGCCGCGGTATCGCGTGTTGACACTCATCGGGCGTGGCGATACAGTCATGTCACGCGGTGGGCCATGAGGCCGCCGCGGTTTTTTGAGTGTGACCGAACTCGGGAGCCACGAATTGGCGACACGTACCCGCCGCCGCGAAGTGGAGACAGCGACGCCGTCGCCCCTGGCGCGCATCCCCGTTCTGCGCACGCTGGCGAAGGCGGCCGATCGCGAGAGTCGAATCCGCCGATTCTTTCGCGATATCCGGTCGGAACTGCGTAAGGTTACGTGGCCCACGCGCGATCAGGTCACGCACTTGACGATCGTCGTCTGCATCGCTTCTGGGATTGTCGGGGCACTCCTGGGCGGCATCGACTTCGCGTTCGGTCTGCTTTTCCGTTACTTGTTGGGGCGGGGGTAGTTAGCCATGGCGTCATCATCGACCCGGGCGACCGCGGCGCAGGCGGTGGCCGCGCCGGTTGAACCCATCGTCATCCACTCGGGGGATCCGGATCGCCACTGGTATGTCATCCACACGTACTCTGGCTACGAGAACAAGGTCAAGACGAACCTCGAGCACCGCATTCAGACGATGGATGTCGGCGACCGGATCTTCCAGGTCGTGATTCCGATGGAAGGGGAGGTCGAGGTCAAGGACGGCCAGCGGCGTACCGTGCAGCGCAAGGTGTTCCCGGGCTACGTCCTCGTCGATATGAAGCTGGATGACGAGTCGTGGTACGTGGTGCGCAATACGCCGGGCGTCACCGGGTTCGTCGGGTCCGGCACCCGACCCATACCGCTCGAAGAAGCGGAGGTCCGCAAGATCCTCAAGCAGATGACAGCCGAGGCGCCGCGGGTCAAGATCACCTACAGCAAGGATGAGAGCGTACGCATCATCGATGGTCCGTTTGCCGACTTCATTGGCGTGGTTAGCGACATCCTGCAGGACAAGGGTAAGGTCCGTGTGATGGTCTCGTTCTTCGGGCGTGAGACGCCGATCGAGCTCGACTTTCTACAGGTGGAGAAGCTCTAGCCCCTATGGCCAAGAAGATTCGCGCGATCGTCACCCTCCAACTCATGGCCGGGAAGGCGACGCCCGCGCCGCCTGTCGGCCCCGCTCTGGGACAGCACGGTCTGAACCTGATGGCGTTCGTCAAGGAGTACAACGAACGTACCGCCGGTCAGGCCGGGTCGATCATACCCGCGCAGGTAACCGTCTTCGAGGATCGCTCCTTCACGTTCATCCTCAAGACTCCACCGGCGGCCGACCTTCTGCGCAAGGCTGCGGGGGTCGAGCGCGGCTCGGGCAAGCCCAATTCCGAGACTGTCGGTACGGTATCGCGAAGCGCATTGAGAGAGATTGCCGAGACCAAGATGCGCGATCTCAATGCGATCGATATCGAGGGCGCCGAGAAGATGATCGCGGGGACCGCGCGGTCGATGGGCATCAAGATCGAGTAAGCGAGGGCCTGGATCGGGCGGGAGAGGTGTGCAGAGCGCCTCGCAATGACCGCGATGGAGGGATCAGAACGTGACACACGCGCGCGGCAAGAAGTATCTCGAGGCGGCCAAACTCGTCGACTCGACGCGACATTATGCGCCTGACGAAGCGATTGCGCTGGCGAAGAAGGGGTCATACACGTCGTTTGACGGTACGATCGAGGCACACCTGCGCATGGGAGTGGATCCGCGGCACGCCGATCAGCAGGTGCGCGGGGTAGCATCGCTTCCGAACGGGCTCGGCAAGAAGGTTCGCGTCCTCGTGTTCGCGCAGGGTGACTCCGTGCGTCAGGCTGAGGCAGCCGGGGCAGATCACGTGGGTGCGGACGATCTGATCAAGCAAATCGAGGGAGGGTTCCTCGACTTCGATATCGCGATCGCGACCCCGGACATGATGGGTCGTGTCGGCCGTCTCGGGAAGATCCTGGGTCGGCGTGGCCTGATGCCCAACCCGAAGTCGGGAACCGTCGTGCAGCCGCAGGACATCGCCCGTGCGGTCAACGAGGCGCGGAAGGGACGAGTGGAATTCCGCCTGGACCGTACGGCGATCATGCACGTGCCGATTGGCAAGGCAAGCTTCGCGGATGGCGCTCTTCTGGAAAACCTCTCGGCCCTGGTGGATGCAGTGGTGAAAGCGCGCCCCAGCGGTGCGAAGGGCCAGTACATCCGCTCGATCGCGCTCTGCGCGACCATGGGCCCCGGCGTCAAGATGGACGTCAACGCGACGACGGCGCTGGCCACCGCGAGTTAGCCTTCCTTATACTTGAGTGAGATTCCGCCGAAGATAGCGGGTGCGCTCAAGCGAGCGCTCAATATCCCGCCGAGGTGGGGCCCGATCGACACCGCTTCCCGTGGGGGCGGCGTGGCGATTTTGCCCCGTCCTCGCCGGTAGGCAGGGGGGCAGGGAGTGCCGACACACCGCAAAGCAGATCTCATCGGCGAAATCGCCGATCTGTTCGCGAAGTCTGAGGTGGCGATCCTCTCGGACTATCGCGGCATCTCGGTTGCTCAGGTGGGGCAGTTGCGCGCGACGCTCCGCCCGACTGGCGCTCGCTTCCGGGTTGTCAAGAACACCTTGACGCGGATCGCCGCGGCGCGGGCGGGACTCTCCGGGGTAGATGAGATCCTGGCTGGGCCGACTGCGGTCACGTTCACGGGTGAGGATGTCGGCGCCTCGGCACGCGCCCTGCGCGACGCTCTTCGCACCATGCCCATGCTCGAACTGAAGGGTGCGATCGTGTCCGGCCGTCTCGTACCCGCCGAGGCGGCACGGCAATTGGCCGACCTGCCGGGCAAATCGACGCTTCAGGCCGAACTCGCGGGCGCGATTCAGGGCCCGCTGACCAAATTCGTGGGTGTTCTGAACGACGCGATCTCGAACCTCGTGTACGTGCTGGAGGCGCGTGCCGAGAAGGTGGAGTCCGCGGCGTGAGTGTCACGATTCCGGGCGATTGAGAGGAGACGTAACAATGGCAAGTGAGAAGGTTCAGGCGATTATCGACCAGTTGAACACGCTTAGCGTGCTCGAGATCTCGGAGCTCTCCAAGGCGTTGCAGGAGGCCTGGGGTGTCACTGCGGCGGCGCCGGTCGCGGTCGCGGCGGTCGCCGCAGCACCAGGTGCGGCCGCGGCTGCGCCGGTCGTCGAGGAGCAGACCGAGTTCACGGTGATCCTCAAGGAGATCGGTCCGAACAAGATCAACGTGATCAAGGTCGTGCGGGAACTCACCGCGCTCGGGCTGAAGGAAGCCAAGGACTTCGTCGAGGCCGCGCCGAAGAACGTCAAGGAAGGCGTGAACAAGGACGAGGCCGAGGCCACGAAGAAGAAGCTCGAGGAAGCGGGGGCAGTCGCCGAGATCAAGTGATTCCGGTCGGGAACCCGGTAAGGCTCCGGGTTCCCGACGTCAGTCGCCCGACAGCAGCGACTCGGGGCCGAATGACTCCGGTAAGAGTTCGGCCAACGATACGGCCCTTCTTCGGCCATCAGTCGACGCCAGAAGGATCGTCAGATCGGGGGAGAACTCCCGAATCACCTGGCGGCAGGCCCCACACGGTGATGTGAGTGTGGGGGCCGCCGTCACGACGGCCATCATCCTGAAGCGCCGGTGTCCGGCAGCGATCGCGGCGAAGATGGCAGTGCGCTCCGCGCAGATGGTGAGTCCGTACGATGCGTTCTCGACGTTGGCTCCGGTCACGATCGCCCCGTCCTGGAGGAGGAGCGCTGCCCCAACGAAAAAGTGGGAGTAGGGCGCATACGCACGCAGCCGTGCCTCGGCCGCGGCGTCTATCAGACGATCGAGCGCGTCCTCGGGCAGGCGACCGCTCACTCGCGTTCGGGCGAGGCTCCGGCTGCCTCGGCCGCTGTATGGCGAATGCGGATCTTGCGCACGCGGCGTCCGTCGATCTGGTCCACCCGCAGTTCGGCGCCGTTGATTTCGACGACGTCACCGTGAGCGAGGAGTCTCCCGAGTCGCTCCGACATCAGTCCACCGATGGTGTCGACATCCTCGCCGCGCAGAGCGAGGTGTAAGGCGTCGTTCACTTCATCGATCGACACCGAGGCGTCGACGAGTGTTTCATCGCTTCCGAGCTGAATGATCTTCATCTCCTCGTGGTCGAACTCATCCTGGATCTCGCCCACGATCTCCTCGAGTAGATCCTCGATCGTCACGATCCCGGCGGTACCGCCGAATTCGTCGATCACGATGGCTATGTGCACGCGCTGGCGCCGCAAGTCGCGTAGAAGCTCGTCGGTCTTCTTGGTCTCCGGAACAAAGAGCGCCGGCCGGACCAGATCGCCGATCGGGCGCGACATCGCGTCCGGATCGAAGTGCTTGAGCAGATCCTTGGCGTACAGGATGCCCGCGATCTCATCGATCGAGGCCCGATACACCGGAAGACGAGAGTAACCGACGTCGGAGATCACGCTGAGCGCGGCCGCGACGGTCGTCGACGCCGGAAGCGCCGTGACGTCGACCCGCGGAACCATCACCTCGCGGACCGACGTGCGATCCAGTTCGATGATCGAATGGATCATCTCCTGCTCCTCCGGCTCGATTGCGCCGGCCGCGAGCGCAGCCGTGGCCTGCGTTTGCAGGTCATCCGCTGTCGGCGGCTGACGCGCTCCATCCTGGGGAACTCCGGCTCCGCGAAAGATGGGGCCGGTCATCATCGAGAGGACGACCGCCAGGGGACCGGTCACAACGTTGACGACTTGATAGAGCCTCGACGTCGTCGCGAGAGTACGCTCCGGGCTCGTTAGAGCGATCACACGGCCGAACGCCTGGGTGGCGACAAGCAAGAGGACCAAACCCGTCACCGCGGCGGCTTGCGAGACGGCGAAATCCACCCCCTCAATCGGCGCGCCAGACGCGCTCAACCCGGCGAAGACGGTGCCCACCGCCGCGAACGTCCGCGCGATGTGGGAGGAGAAGAGATGACGGCCGGGATGCTCGATCAGGGCTGTCACGCGGCGCCGCTCGACCTCATCTTCTGCCCCGCGGGCGATTGCGGGACCGCGGCTCAGCGTGGTGAGCGCGGTCTCCATCGCGTACAGCGCGGCTCCCAAGGTGACGAGGAGGAGTGCCGCAACGGCTGCGATCATCATCCGCGCCGGCTTATCGACGCGCTAGTCGGCGCGACCAGGCGATGCGCGTTGCGCGATCGCCTGGCGGAACCTTGGTCGTGCGGATCCACCTTCACTCCGCGGTGACGAAGCCCTCCGTCGTCCGCGCGAGGAAAATCCTAGCCTCAGGGATCACCGCGGTCAACCGGCTGGCGATGGTCTGCGCCTCGGCGGCGTCGTCGAAACCCGTGAAGAGCGTGGGTCCCGCGCCACTCAGACGGGTCCAGCGCGCGCCCGCGCGAAGCAACGCCGCACGAAACGCAGGGAGTCCGGGGAACAATTCGTCTGCAATCGTCTCGAAGGCGTTCGGCGCGTCCTTCAGGGCGTCGGTCCGCCCGTGGGCGAGTTCGCGGGCGATCTCCTCGGTCTGCCGGCCAGACGTGTGAGCGCCGGTCGCGAGGAGGCCGTACGCGCGAGCGGTCTTGTGCGGAACGCGGTAGTGGGGCGTGACGCCAACCATCCAAAGGCTGGGAGTCTGTATGCGGTTCAGCGCGTCGCCGGTGCCACGGGCGAGCGCGGTACCGCCGCGCAGCAGAAACGGGACGTCGGCGCCGAGACCTCGCGCCAGGTCATCCAGGGCGCCTCGGTAAGCCCAGAGTCGCGCGAGCCCCCGGAGCGCGGCCGCGGCGTCGGCGCTCCCGCCGCCGAGGCCGGCGGCGACGGGGATCCGTTTCCGAACTTCGATCCGCGCAGCGGGCTCCGCCCCCGCTCGACTCGCCAGGGCATGCGCGGCGCGGACAACCAGATTGTCTGGACCATCCAGGGCTGCGTCGTCGATCTCCAGACTCAGGGTCTGGGCGCGGCCCATCGCGATCTCGTCCACGAGGTCGATCGTCTGAAAGACCGTCGCGATCTCGTGGTATCCGTCCGCGCGACGCCGCACGACCTCGAGCGTCAGATTGAGCTTGGCCTCGGCGCGCTCGCGGATGGTCTCGATCACAGGGCTCCGCGGCTCGCAAGGACGCGCGCCAGCAAAGCCCACTCTGAAAGGGTGACGGTCTGAGCCCGGCGTGTGGGATCGATGCCGACTTCGGCGAGCGCGTCGACCGCGCCGCCGGGCGGAAACCAGATTGCGCGGGCCAGCGCGTTGTGCAGTTGCTTGCGCGGCATGGCGAAGCCTGCCGCCACGGTTTTGAAGAACGGGTCGGGGGGGACGTCGACGCGCGGCGTGGGCAGCACGTCGATGGTCAGGATGGCGGAATCGACGTCGGGTCTCGGGTAGAACGCATCCGCGGGGACGATCCCGGCGATGCGCGGATCGCCGTAGTACTGCACGCTCACCGCCAGCATGCTGAGGTGAGGGGGCTGGCTGGCGATGCGCTCCGCGACCTCGCGCTGGACCATCACGGTAATGCGCTGTGGTGCTGGCCGCGCCTCGAGGAACCGACGCAGCAGGCTTGATGTCAGGTAATAGGGAATATTCGCGACGACGTGGTACGGCGGGGAAAGAAGTTCCGCGACCTCGATCTGCAGCGCGTCGCCCGAGACGATCTTGACCCGGGCATCATCGCGGAAGCGATCGCGGAGTAGGCCGACCAAGCCGGTATCCAGTTCGATCGCGACGACGCCGGGGGCCGATCCGGCCAGCGCCTCCGTGAGGATGCCCAGGCCAGGACCGATTTCGAGGATCGGAATCGCGGGATCGACCCGGGCGGCCGCGAGAATCTGCTGCAGGACCTGCGTGTCGACGAGGAAGTTCTGCCCCAGTCGCCGATTGGGCGCCAATCCGTGGCGCCGCAGGAGCGACCGGACGTCGCCGGAGAGGCCGGCACCGCCCTCATCGGTTGCGCCGGCGCGGCGAGGTTCGGCCGGACGTCGCCTCGCCGCGCTCGTTCGAGGAGTCAAGGAGTGGCCGTGCACCTCCCGTCGATCGCGTCTCGCGGTGGCGTGCGCGGTAGCTCGCTCAGATTGGGTTGCCCCACGACACCCGGAAGAGACCGCTTACCGTTGCTTCCTTCCGAACCTGGCGGGGTTCACAGGCTTCCGCCGTGTGGGACCCGATCCTCAACACTGCTTGCCGCACACGTACCTGGAGCGTTTGACCTCGGGGAGGAATTCAACCCCGCTATAGCGGATTTCACGGGTACAGGGTACCGCTAATCCCCGTCTAGCACGGCCGGATCAATGGTATGGGCGAGTCGCTCCGCCAAACAACGTTGCGGCCCGCTCGTACTCTTCCGGCGTGTTCAGATTCACGAGAACGAGTGGATCATCGATCTCGACATCCAGGATGCAGCCGGCGTGGGCGCGCAACAGCGATTTCATCCCCTCGCGAGCCTCGCTCACCGCGGCGAGTTCGTTGAGCAGCGCACCGGCGAAGGCGGTGGGATGGCCGTGCGCGCCGTGGTAGACAGCCCGCGCGATCAAAGCATGTCGGGTGCTCCGAGAGGTGAGGACCTGGCGGTGGATCGAAGGGTCGCGTGGTTGATCGACGCTGCTCACCAGGACTGCGGTCGCGGTCCGGTCGATCGCGCGTGCTGCCGTGGCGATGCTCGTCGCGCGCCCGTCGCGGTACCGATCGTTGAGGACGATCTGGACGGGATAGGGCTCGACAATCGGCCGCAGACGATCAGCATCCGCCCCGAGCACGACATAGAGGCGGTCCACGGCCGCAAGCAAGCTGCGCGTGCAGTCCTCGATCAGCGTCGTCCCGCGCCACGGTAGGAGCATCTTCGGTCGCCCCATCCGTGTGGACTCGCCAGCGGCCAGAAGGACGCCCGCCTCCATCCGCCGATTCTAGAATCGTCACCTGTGCGCCCCTCATCGGCGCCGGCCCGTGTCCTGGATCGGATCGGTTCGGCCTTTCGCGCCCGGCGCGTCCCGATCTATCTGGTCGGCGGTTCGGTGAGAGACGAGCTCCTCGACCGCGTTCACGAGGATCTGGATCTCACCACGCCAGCGGAGCCGCCGCACGTCCGCGAGATCCTGCGCGATGCCGCACCGCGTGCAATCTTCGACGTTGGCGAGCGATTTGGCACCATCGGCGCGATGTTCGACGACGAGGACGGTCCGATGAAGGTGGAGGTGACGACCTACCGATCGGACAGCTACGTGTCGGGGTCACGGAAGCCGGGCGTGACCTTCGGGACTTCGTTGGTCGACGATCTAGCGCGACGCGACTTCTCCATCAATGCGATGGCCCGCGCCGTCGACGAGGACGAGATCATCGACCCGTTCGGCGGACAGATCGACCTCCGGGCGCGACGCGTGCGCGCAGTGGGTGAAGCTGCCTCTCGTTTCGCCGAGGATCCGCTAAGAATGCTCCGCGCCGTCCGCTTCGCGGCGCAACTTGGGTTCTCGATCGAGCGCGAAACAGCCGATGCGATCGTGGAGAGCGCGAGGACCCTGGCGACGATCTCCCGAGAGCGAGTCGTCGAGGAGATGCACCGTATCCTCCTCAGCGACGAGGTGGCCCGCGGCCTCGAGTTGCTCGTCGAGTTTGGCTTGATGGAGTGGATCATCCCCGAACTTCTGGCGCTGATCGAGACGACGGATGGCAACCGCACGAAGCATGTGTTCGCCCATACCGTGCGCGTAGTGGAGAACGCTCCGCCGGTCCTCGTCACCCGCTGGGCAGCCCTGCTGCACGATATTGGCAAGCCATCTACCCGAATTGTCGTCGACGGTGAGGTGCACTTTCCCGGCCATGAAGTCGTCGGCGAATCACTCGCCCGAGCGATCTTGCAGCGCCTTCGGCTTGAAGGCGATCTGAACGAGCGGATCGCCCGCCTCGTTGGACTCCACATGCGGGTGAACCAGTACTCAGACGAATGGACCGACGGCGCGATTCGACGGCTGATGCGGGAAGCGGGTGATGACTTCGGTACTCTGCTTGACCTCTCCGCAGCGGACGTCACCAGCGCCCGCACTCACCGCGTCGCTCGCGCGCGTGGCAGGGTTGCCGCGCTACGCCGGCGAGCGGGCGATCTCGTCGCGCGGGAAGCGATCAGCGATCTGCGCAGCCCTCTGGATGGAACCGAACTGATGGCGCTGTTCGGGCGATCGCCGGGGCCCTGGATTCGGCCCATCAAGGCGCACCTGCTGGATCTCGTCCTGGACGGAAGTCTCGCGACGTCGGACAAGGAGGCGGCGCGCGACATCGCGCTCGCTTTCGTCGCAACGAGCCAGGAACGGGAGGCCTGAATGGCGCGCATCGAGATCGAAGGTGCGACGCGGGTGTTCCGGGGCGGCCGTGCCGTGGCGCTCAGCCAGGCCCGCACGTTCGAGGCCCTGGAGCAGGGAACCGGGGTTGGCGATGCGCATTCCCCTGCGGCCGTCGCTCCTGTCGCCGAGGTGCGGGCGCTCGATGGCATCGACCTCACGATTGAGGACGGCGAGACCGTTAGTGTCATCGGCCCCTCGGGATGTGGGAAGTCGACCCTCCTGAAGGTGATCGCCGGTCTCGAGTCGCTCGATGCGGGAACCGTGCGCTACGACGGCGTTGATATGACCGACGTCTCGCCGGGCGACCGAGGCATCGGTATGGTGTTTCAGAACTACGCGCTCTATCCGCACATGGAGGCGCGTAAGAACCTCGCCTTCTTCTTCTGGGTGCGCAAGCGAGACATCGAGGTAAACGAACGCGTCCGCATCACCTCTGAGATCATGGGGCTCGGCTTCGAACAGTTGCTCGACCGCAAGCCAAAGACACTGTCGGGCGGGCAGCAGCAGCGCGTCGCGATCGCGCGGTGCATCGTGCGCGATCCACGTCTGTTCCTGTTCGACGAGCCGCTCTCGAACCTCGACGCGAAACTACGCTCGCGGACACGCATAGAGGTCAAGCGACTCCTGTCCCGATTCCGGATCACGGCCGTCTACGTCACGCACGATCAGGTCGAGGCTCTCGCCCTGGCCGATCGTGTCGCGGTCATGCGCAGCGGACGGATCGAACAGATCGGTACCTACGCCGAGATTTATCACGGGCCGCGGAACGCCTTCGTGGCTGGCTTCGTCGGCGCGCTACCGGCTACGTTTCTCACCGGCGAGATCGCTGATGGCACTGTGCGGGTGGCCAGCTTCAAGATCCCCCTCTCCGACGCCGCCAGATTCACTGTTGGCCCTCGGCGGCGGGTGCTGGTTGGGATTCGTCCGGAGCATCTCGGCACGGATCTCGAGGATGACTCCGCGCCTCGCGGTTTCGTAGAGGTCATCGAACCGCTGGTCTCCGAGCGGGCGCAACTGCTCCACGTGCGACTCCCAACCGACGAAGCGCTGGTGGCGCGGATCGATGGCGGAATCGCGGTCAATCGGGGCGATCGCGTTCCCCTCGCGATCCGTCCGGAACGGCTGATGCTGTTCGATCTGGAGACGGAGATGGCACTGACCTGACGCGCGCCTCGCTCTGCCACCCCTCGTAGATGTCGGCGAAGACATCGTCGATGGGCACGGGGTGCGACTCGACGTCGACGATCGGTGCCGAGATCGCGAACGTGTCCAGCAGCGCCTGAATCGGCGTCCGCTGCGCGTCGTACTGGTACGTGTGAAACTCGCCGCGCGACTCAACCAGGTGGGCAGCATCGATCGCTGGCGGTGTGGCAACCGGCGATTCGATGGTGATCCGTCGCTGGCTTCCGTGGGCGCGTCGGAGTTGCTGGAAGCTGCCATCGAACGCGATGCGTCCCCGGTTGATGAGAATCGCGCGCGCTGCCAGTTGCTCCAGGTCGCCCATGTCGTGACTCGTCACGAAGATCGTCGTGCCCTGCTCGCGATTGATCTGTTTGAGGAGCCGCAGGATCGAACGCTTGGCGAGGACGTCCAGTCCCAGCGTCGGCTCGTCGAGAAAGAGGATCTCCGGTTCGTGCAGCAGCGCGAGGCCGAGGTCGGCCCGCATGCGCTGCCCCAGGCTGAGTTCCCGCGCCAGGGTGTTCCAGGTCTCATCCAGACCGAGCGTTCGGCAAACGATGGGCAGCATCCGCCCATAGGTGTCCTGGCTGATGTTCCAGACAACCCGACGCCACTCGAAGGACGCCGAAATTGGCTGATCCCACCAGAGTTCCGTGCGCTGCCCGAAGACGACGCCGATCCTGCCGACGTACCTCGCGCGGTCACCAGTTGGGTTCACCCCGAGTGACCGGATGATTCCGCGATCGGGCACGAGAAGGCCGGTCAGTACCTTGATGAGCGTGCTCTTTCCCGCGCCGTTCGGTCCGGCACACGCCACGATCTCGGCGGCATCCACGCCGAAAGTGACACCGGCCAGCGCTTGGACGGTTTCTACCGGTGGCCGCAAGAGGGCGCGCAGCGTGCCGCGGATATCCTTGGCCGGCCGCCGCTGTCGGTACGTCTTGTGGACGTCGCTGACGCTAACGACGGTGCCCAAAGTCGGTGTACCTCCACGAGCCCGTGCGCAGATAGTGACGCAGACCCAACCGCAGGCACAGTATCGCGATCCCGGCGAAGGCGACTGCGGCCAGCGGCGTCGCGACCAGCGCCTCAACGGACGGTTCCGACGCCGTGAGAACCCTCGCCGGCAGCCATCCGACGAAGCCTGCCGGCGCGACGGTGAGCAGGGCGACTGTGAGCGCGCCGCCTACGCGATCGAGAGGAAACCCTTTCAGTCCGGTCACCACATCGAAGGCGGCGCTGCTGACTTCCTCGGCTCCGCGCGGCGACCAGAAGGCGAGTGTTGCCCAGATAGTCGAGAAACTGACCGCGATCGCTGTCGCGGCCACGACGTGAACGCACAGCAGTGTCATCCAGAGCGGCGTGATCACAATACCGAGACCGCTCGCGGCAATGGAGAGGCCGATGATCCCGGTCAATACGCTGCCAGACCCACTCAGCGGCGCGAATCCCTCGGTGAGCAGGCACTGCCGCAGAGGTTGGGGCTGAAGCAGGCTGTGATCGAGCTGGCCGCGGCCGATGCGGCGGGAGAGAAACGCGACGTTGAACTGAAAGAAGCTGGCGACCACACCGTCCACTAGGACGCCGAAGGCGCCCAGGAACAGGATGCGCGAGGCGGGCCACTCTCCGATCGACTCGAACCGAGTCGCGAGGAGGACCACGCCGGCGACCGCTGAGCTCGCAATGATCCCGTCCGAAACGATGTACACAATCGCTCGCTCCGGGCTCCGCAGGACGAAGATGAGATCGAGGAAGAGATGCACGCGCCAGAGCGCGAGCACGCGGCGCAGGCTCACCTCATCCCCCCAGCGCGCTGAGGCGCGTCCGGGACCGTGCCCACGCCCACCCGGCGATCAGCCATAGCGTGACCGCCCAGAACGTCTGCAGTGCCAGGGTCCCGATCGCCGCGCTGGTCCCGACGTAGAGCGTGAGCGGTGCGCTCGCGACGGAGGCGAAGGGCGACCACCGCAGCACGTCACCCAGTCCCCAGGGGAGCAGTGCGAGGGGAATCATCTGGCCCGAGAGCAGCACGGCGGTGGCACCGCGCAACTGCTCGATGACCCAGACGTTCGATCGGGTCCCGATGATGATCGATCCGAAGATGAACTCGATCGCCAATCCTACGGTGACAGCGAGCACGAGCGATAGGAGAACGACCGGCAGCGGCGATCGGGGCGCCATGAGGTGCCCTGTCGCCGCACCGAGGCCGAGCGCGATCGGTCCGAAGGTCATGAATCGGAGCGACCATCGGCCGAACGCCTCGGCCGTGTAGGTTCCTACGAGGCCGACAGGCTGGAGTGTCCGGCCGACGATCGAGCCGTTCCAGATCGTATCGCGCAGTTCGGTCCGTGCGGCGAGGGGCTCGGCAAACACCTCCGCGAGGATCGTGTAGGTCGCTAGCGCCACGAAGGAGTAGGTCGCGACCTCGGCGCCGCCCTCGACCAGCGTTTGCCAGATCGCGATCAGGATGAAGACGCGCAGTCCGCTGAGGGCGAAGCCAAACCCGTAGAAGATCCCCCCTTCGGCGCGGCTCCGCGCAGCCAGGCGCATCGTGGCGAAGTACGCCCGCCGCGATGGCGCGTCGAGCGTCGGCCGGATCGACACGGGCGCATTCTAGGAATCGCCTACGCTTCGTTCGTGCGCTCGGTGTGCCTCCTGGTGCTCGCCGCAGCGCTCCAGATTCTCACTGCCTACGGGCCACCTGCCCTGGTCGAGGAACCGTTCGGCAATGCGCCGATCACCGCCGCAACCATCGCGGCCCTCGATCGCGCTCGCGCGCCATCCGTCCAGGCGCGCGCGGCCATCGCCTTCGACGTGACCACGCGCACCGTCGCCTATGCGAAGGAATCGGATACCCGTCTGCCCAAC
This sequence comes from Chloroflexota bacterium, assembly GCA_016875715.1. Lineage (GTDB taxonomy): Bacteria > Chloroflexota > UBA6077 > FW602-bin22 > FW602-bin22 > VGOZ01. Next base: position 99,905 of record VGOZ01000001.1, read on the forward strand.
GCAAGCACGACGAAGATCGTTACCGCGCTGGTGGCGGTGGACTTGCTCGCTCCAGACGCTCGCTATCCGGTGACCGTGGCGGCGGAGGATCTTCCCGGACATTCGATCGCCGGGCTTCGTCGGGGCGATCGTCTCCTGGGACGGGACCTGCTGTACGGATTGCTGCTTCCGTCCGGCAATGACGCGGCGCTCACCATCGCAGATGGCGCGTCGGGCTCCGCAGCACGATTCGTCGGGCTGATGAACGAACGGGCCGCGGCGCTGGGGATGCGAAACACGCGATTCGCCAATCCGCACGGCTTCGACGCGCCGGATCACTTCAGCAGTGCGCGCGACCTCGCCATTGCTGCGGCGGCGTTACTGGCCGATCCGCGACTGGCTCCGATCGTCCGTACGAAGCAGCACACCGCACTCGGAACGTGGCGATACGATTGGGCGAATCTCAATCAGCTCCTGACGACACGCGGCGACGTCACAGGAGTCAAGACGGGGACATCCGACCTGGCCGGGCCGTCGCTCGTGGCGAGCGCTCGTCGGGGCGATCGTGACGTGATCGTCGTGTTACTCGGATCCCCCGATCGCTATGCCGAGGCGGGGCGTCTGCTCGATGCACTGTTCGAGCAATTCGCGATCGTGGATGGCCGCGCGCCGTCCTCACCCCTGGTGGCAAACCGTGGATCCTTGCGATCGCCACGCCTCGTCCCTGCGTGGCAGCGCCCGCTATGGTGGGTTGATCTGCGGGTTCCGGCGGCCCAGGGCGGTCCCGCGCTGATGCACGGCGCTGAGAGAATACGAGTGCCAGATGCCTGAGGACTCGGATATCCGCTCGGGCGAGCGGCTTCAGAAGGTGCTCGCGCGCGCCGGTGTCGCGTCGCGCCGGCATGCGGAGACGCTCATTGTCGGCGGGCGGGTAACGGTCAACGATCGCATCGTCGCCGAACTTGGCACCCGCGTCCGACCCGAGGATTCGATCGCGGTCGATGGCCGCCCGGTCCAGCGCGAGGCGGAGCGCGTCTGGCTCGCGATGCACAAGCCGCCGATGGTCATCGCGACGGTTCGCGACCCACGGGGACGGACGACGGTGGTCGATCTTCTGCCGCCGGGCCTCCCTCCCCTGTACCCGGTCGGGCGCCTCGACTGGGACAGTGAAGGGTTGATTCTGCTGACGAACGATGGCGAACTCGCGCATCGCGTCATGCACCCTCGCTATGGGGTGCCGCGGGAATACCACGTGCTGTTGCGGTCCGCCCTCGATCCGTCGGATGTGACCAGTCTTGAGGCGGGAGTTCCATTGGACGATGGCCCGAGCGCGCCAGTCCTCGTGTATCCCCTGCGCACGACGGCCCATGGGCACTGGCTCTCTATCTCGATGCGCGAGGGCCGTAATCGCCAGATCCGGCGGATGTTTGCCGCGCTGGGGCGTGAGGTGCTCCGGCTGGTGAGAGTGCGGCATGGCCCGATCGACCTGGACGACCTGCCGCCGGGCGCGACCAGGGGGCTGTCCCAGGCGGAGGTCACATTTCTCCTGCGCTCCACCGGGCTCAGGTCAGCCGCGACTACCGCTTCACCAAGCCGGCGTAACTCTGCAACAGTTTCTTCACGCCGATCCCGGGAAACGCGACCGTGATCTCCTCGTCGCCCTTCGCCAGCACGGCAGAGACAACGATACCCTCGCCGAACTTCGCGTGGTGGACGCGATCTCCCGGGCCGAAAGACGGCTCCTGAAGCGCGACGACATTCGCGGTACCGTCTGATTCGCGGACGTCGATCGCCGGTGCACGTCGGCTGACCGCGACCTCGCCCAGTCCCGGTCCGCGGGCCACCTGGCGTGGAATATCGAGCAGGAAGCGGGAGGGTGCATTGCGCATGGCGCTGCCGAACAGGGCCCGCCGCGCCGCATACACCAGGCTCAGCCGCTCCCTTGCCCGCGTGACGGCGACGTAGGCGAGGCGCCGCTCCTCCTCCATTTGTTCCTCGTTTTCGAACGATCGGCTGTGCGGGGAGATGCCCTCCTCCATTCCGATCATGTAAACGACAGGAAACTCGAGCCCCTTCGCGGCGTGAAAGGTGATGAGCGAGACGGCGTCATTGGTCTCGTCCACTCCGTCGGTGTCGCTGACGAGCGCAGTCTCCTCCAGGAAGGCCGCCAGGCCGGCCTCGCCGTCCAGTCCGGCGTACTGGTTCGCGACCGTGCCGAGTTCCTGCACGTTCAGCCAGCGTTCCTCTCCCTCGGGCGTTCCGTCGCGGAGGTGTTTTTCGTAGCCAGATTCCTTAAGCAGCAGGTCGAGCAGGCGCGCGACATCGAGTTTCGATCGGGCGGCGCGCACGCGGTCGACGATGCCGGCGAACTCGACGAGCGACCTCTGGGCACGCGGCGTCAAGATGGCGCGCGACGAATCGAGGGTTGTGAGATTCTGGAGCAGTGCATAGCGGCCGATGCCCCGCTCGGCCGCAGCGCGCCCGATCTCGGTCACCGACTTGTCGCCGATCCCGCGCGGGGGAACGTTCAGGACCCGTTCGAGCGCCGCGTCGTCGGCCGGATTGTGCACCAGGCGGAGGTAACAGAGAACATCCTTGATCTCCTTGCGTTCGAAGAAGCGCACGCCGACGACGGTGTGCGGAATCCGATATCGAACCAGCGCCTTCTCGACCGCCCGGGACTGCGCGTTGGTGCGGTAGAGCACGGCGAAGTCGCGATAGGTACGGCCTTGCGTCACCTGGCGCTGGATGTCGTTGACGAGGAACGCGGCTTCCTGATCCTCGTCGTACGCTTCGAATATCCGCAGCGGCTCTCCTCGTCCGTTGTCCGTCCAGAGCCGCTTGGCCTTGCGCTGTGTGTTCGGTGCGATGATTGCCTGTGCCGCGTCGATGATGTTGCGGGTCGAGCGGTAGTTCTGCTCGAGCATGACGACCCCGGCGTCGGGGAAGTCCCGCTCGAAATCCAGAAGGTTGCGGTAATTGGCGCCGCGCCACGAATACACGCTCTGGTCCTCATCGCCGACGACGCAGAGGTTGCGATGTTTCCCCGAGAGGAGCCTTACGATGTCGTACTGTGCGGCATTCGTGTCCTGGAACTCGTCGACCATGACGTGGTGGTAGCGCTCCTGGTAGTGCTCCAGCGTGGGCACCTGATCGTGAAACAGGCGAACCGTTTCGATCAGGATATCGTCGAAGTCCAGGGCATTTCTCCGCCGCAGCGCATCCTGGTAGCCTCGATACACGCGCACGACGATCTCGTCCCAGTACGATCCGACCGCACGCGCCGCCTGCTCAGGGCTCTTGAGCTCGGTCTTCAGGCGGGAGATGCTGCCCAGGATGCCGCGCGGCGGAAATCGGCGGTCGTCCAGATTGAGGTTCTTAAGCTCCTCACGGACGATCGCCATCTGATCGGTGTCGTCGTAGATCGTGAAGTTGGGGTTGACACCGATCGGTTCGCCGTCGCGCCGGAGAACGCGCGCACAGACAGCATGGAAGGTTCCCACGGTGAGTCCGCGAATCTCGCCATCGAGCAGCGCGCTGGTGCGCTCGACCATCTCGCGGGCCGCCTTGTTCGTGAATGTGACGGCGGCGATCTGAAACGGAGAGACGCGGGCGCGCCGGATGAGATGGGCGATCCGATGGGTGATGACGCGGGTCTTGCCCGAACCAGGTCCGGCGACGATGAGAAGGGGACCGTCCACCCACTCGACCGCCCGCCGCTGCATGGCGTTCAGATCGACAGCCAGCGTCGAGGTCGTCATTCGCGAACTATACTTTTGGTCTCGAGGTGCTCTAGTGGAGCTGGCGAGCAGCGGGCTGCTGCTCTTGGTATTTATCGCGGGCGCCTACGCTGTCACGCGATTCCTTAACCAGCCGAGACTCTTGTGCACGCGCTGCGAGGGCACCGGGCTCGTGGACGAGAAATGGCCCGATCCGAAAAAAGAGGGTGGATGGCACCGTCTCGAGGGCAAGTGTCCAAAATGCCGCGGTAAGGGCAGGGTCTCCGGACGCTGATCGACGAGATCGCGCGGCGTCTAAGGGTTCTGTACGGAATCGATGCTCCAGAGATCCCCACGCGCGACCCTGTCGATGCCCTCGTAGCGACAATCCTGGCGCAGAGCACCAGCGACGTGAACTCCGGTCGGGCGATGCGGAGCCTCCGTGAGCGCTATCGAGACTGGAATGCCGTGGTACACGCACCGCGCGACGAACTTGCACGCACGATCTGTCACGGAGGACTCGCGAATGTCAAAGCACGGCGCATCCAGGAGGCACTGAGCGCCCTCTTCGCGGCGCAGAGCACCGTGGGACGCGACGGCGGAGGTTTCGACGGGATGACCGGTGACCAGATCAACACCCTCCTCACCGCTCTGCCTGGTGTGGGTCCCAAGACCGCCGCATGCGTCCTGCTGTTCTCGCTCGGAATGCCGGCTGTCCCGGTGGATACGCACGTTCGGCGAGTCGGTATCCGCCTCGGCATTCTGCCGAAGGGGGCAACGTTCGCCCGCGCCCACGCCCTTCTGGCCGACCTCTGTGCGCCGACCGATGCATACGTTCTTCACGTGGGCCTGGTGCGGCACGGTCGAGCGACCTGCGTGGCGCGGCGCCCGCGCTGCGAAGCGTGCGCGCTCAACGACATCTGCGCGGATCGGTTGTCTTCTTCAGGAGGGTCCCGTGGCGATTGATGGTCTGGCGGATAGGCTCGCCCGCGCGCGGACAGCTATGCGGTCCGCCGGTGTCGACGGCTGGCTACTCTACGATTTCCAGGGCAAGAACCCCATCTTCTGGCAGCTCCTCGGGATCACACGGCATGCCACCCGGCGGGCGTACGTGCTGGTCGCGGCCAACGGCGAGGCGACCATCCTCTGCCACCGAATCGACGTCACGGCCCTGGCGCCGTTCGGTTTGCCTCTCCGCATCTATACCACCTGGCGCGAACTCAGCGATGCGCTCCCGGCGCTGCTCTCATCGTGTCGGCGTGTGGCGATGGACTACTCGCCAGGGTGTGTCCTCCCCGTGGTCTCGCGGGCAGATGCAGGGACCGTCGAGTGGGTTCGTTCTATGGGCATCGAGGTCGTCTCCTCGGCCGATCTCGTGCAGGCGGCGGTGGCGCGCTGGTCCACGGCGGATCTGGCCGACCATCGCCAGGCCGCGCGGGAACTGATGGCCTCGCTCGACGCGGCGCTCGCACACGTCGCGGCACATATGGGCCGCGGACTCACCGAGGACCAGGTCGCGGCTTTCCTACGGGCGGAGTTTGGACGCCGAGGCCTTGTGACCGATGACGCGCCAATCGTGGCGGTGAATGCGCACGCTGGCGACCCGCACTATGAACCTGGCGCCGCGCGCCCTACGCCGATCCGCCCCGGCGACTGGCTTCTCATCGATCTGTGGGCGCGGGTCGATCGACCAGGAACGGTCTATGCCGACTCGACATGGGTGGCGACTGTCGGGCGTGAGCCGCGTCCCGTGGAGGGGCAGGTTTTCGATGTGGTACGGCGGGCCCGCGACGCAGCGGTCGATGCCGTGCGCGCGGCCGTTGGTTTCGCCCGGCCGATCGCAGGATGGGAGGTCGATCGTGCCGCGCGCGCGGTGATTGAGAATGCTGGCTACGGTGCTGCCTATACGCATCGCACCGGCCACTCCATCGGCCAGCAGGTCCACGGGCCAGGCGTGAATCTCGATGATTTCGAGACGCGCGATGTCCGTATTCTCACGCCCGGGGTGGCGGTCACGATCGAACCGGGGATCTACCTGCCCGAGTTTGGCGTGCGGTCCGAGATCAATCTCGTCGTCGGCGAGGGGACCGTCGAGGTAACCCTGCCCGAGCAAGCGGCCATCACGCGGGTTGGTTGACGTGCCGACTTTCAGGAACCTAGCGGGAGGAGGCGATCCATGACGCAGGCGATCCTTCTCGGTACGCGTAAGGGACTGCGCATCGCTCGCTCGACCGATCGTCGGGCGTAGGCACTGGATGAGCCCGCTTTCTTCGGGCAGACGATCTGCCACGCAGTGCAGGATCCACGCGATCCGCGGAACGTCCTGGTCGTCACCCGTACCGGACACCTCGGCCCCACCGTTTACCGCTCGGCCGACGGGGCCGTCACCTGGCAGGAGGCCGCAAGACCGCCGGCCTTTCCGCGAGCGGCCAAGGGCAAGCCGGCTCTGAGCGTCGCCCACGTCTTCTGGCTGACGCCCGGCCACACATCGGAACCCGGGGTGTGCTACGCCGGGGCATCTCCCCACGGGCTCTTCCGCATCGAGGATGGGGGCGCGACCTGGGACAGCGTCACGGGGTTCAACGAGCATCCCAACTACTGGGACTGGTCCGGCGACGAGCAGGCGGCGCCACCCGGCGGGAAGATGACTTATTCGATCATCGTCGATCCGCGCGATCGGCACCATCTCTATCTTGGCCTTTCCGGTGGGGGGTGTTCGAGAGCCTCGACCGCGGTGGGTCCTGGTCGCCCCTCAACCAGGGACTGCTCGCCGACTTCCTCCCAGAGAAGTACCCGGAATACGGCCAGGATCCGCATTGCGTCCGCCTGCATCCGCTTCGACCCGACTGGCTCTATCAGCAGAATCACTGCGGCATCTATCGTCTGGATCGACCGGACCGCCGGTGGGTGCGCATCGGCGAGACGATGAATCCGGCGGTTGGCGACATCGGTTTTTCTCTGGAGATTCACGCTCGGAACCCGGACGTCGTTTGGGGGTATCCCATGGACGGTACGAGCGTCTGGCCGCGCACCAATCCCGATGGGCGCCCCGCCGTGTACGTCACGCGCGATGCGGGCGGGTCGTGGAGTCGACAGGATCGCGGCCTGCCGCGTCGGGCGTGGTTCACTGTGAAGCGCCAGGCGATGACGACCGACGCTGCCGAGCCCGTTGGGGTCTACTTCGGAACGGGCTCGGGCGATCTCTGGGCGAGCGCGAATGAGGGCGACGACTGGACATGCGTCGTCTCCCCCCTTCCGGAGATCTACTCGGTGGAGGCGGGAGTCTCCCCGTGACGGAGGTGTGGTTCTCCACCCACCTCCGTCACTACACCGGTGGGCCGACCGCTTAGGCCGAGGCCGCGACGCTGGCCGCGCTGGTCCGCGCGTTGGACGAGCGATTTCCGGGCATCGCCTTTCGCATCGTCGACGAGCAGGAGCGCATTCGTGAGCATGTCGCCATCTTCGTCAACGACGTGAAGGCGCGTCCGCTCGACGTCACCATCCGACCGACCGACCGCGTCATGGTCGTTGGGGCGATCTCCGGCGGTTAAGCGCCGGAGACGTTCACGATCCGCGACACTCCGCCCGCCTTGCAGACGTCGATGCGCACCGGAAACGCATCCTTGAGTTCATCCACGTGTGTGATCACCAGCACTTTGTCGAACTCCTCGGCAATCACACTGAAGGCCTCGACGATGCGGTCCCGGCCGGTCGCATCCTGGGTGCCGAACCCCTCGTCGACGATGAGCATCCGAAGGTCGGCGCCCGCGCGCTGCGCGAGCACCCGACTCAACGCGATGCGGAGGGAGAGATCGATCCGAAACGCCTCGCCGCCGCTAAACATCTCGTAGGAGCGAGTGCTTGCGCCGTCGCTGACCCGAATCTCCAGGGTGTCCTGGGTTGCCCGGCCGCTCAGAACCGGGCGCTGGAGTTCGATCGTCAGCGTCAGTTGACCGTTGGTGAGGCGATGCAGGAGACGGTTCGCCTCATCTTCTATCTCAGGGCGGGCGGCATCGATGATCGCGGCCTGAATGCCGTTGCGCCCGAACGCTTCCTCGAGGATCCCGTAGAGTGCGGCATCCTCTCCGATGGCCGCAGACTCCGCGAGGAGTTCGGTGCGCTGTGTCGCCGCTTCGCCGCACTGCGCGAGTTTCTGGGTCAGCGCGCCGAGAGCCACGTTCGCCGTATCGATCGCACTCTGCGCCTGGCCGCGCCGCGCCGTGAGGTCGGCGATCTGCTCCTCCACGACGGGAACCGCCTGCAGTTCGCGTGCGAACCCATCCATACGCGCGATGTGTTCCGCCAGCGTGGCCGCACGTTCGGCGATGGATGCGTCGACGGCGTCCCGCGCGCGCCGATCGCGTTCAAGAGCCTCGGCGGCTGTCTGAAGGCGTCCGAATTCTCGCTCGACCTCGACCAGCGACTCGATCTCCGCCCGTATCTGCTGGTGTCGGTGGGGGTCATAGGCGAGAGCGGCGAGGGCGCTCTCGGCGCCGCGGAGATCGGCCAGAGCCTCCGGCGCATACTCCTCTCGCGTCAGGCTCCCGCGATTCGCCTCGATCGTCGACTCCAGGGTGGGCAGGCACTCGCGCGCGGCGCGCGCTGAGTCGATCTGCGCATCGAGGCGATTCACTTGGTCCGAGGCCTCCACGGCGACCGCGATCGCGCGATCCACGGCCCCGATCTCCTCGGTCAGGCGAGGCATGTCGCCGCCGATCGCCTTGACCCGCGCTTCCGCCGCGTCGCTGCGTCCGCGCATCTCAAGTCCTTCCTCGATCAGTTGCTGGCGGACGTGCGCGCGCAACCCACCGGTGAGCGCTCCACCGCAGATCGGGCAGAGTGCGCCCTCCTGAGAGATCAGGCGCACCTTGTTCCGCTGGCCCTCCATCGTCGTCTTCAGGTCGTCCCGCTCTCGGACCAGGCTGGTCCGCTCCACCTCCAGCGCGTACCGCTCCCCCAGAAGGGCGTCGCGGCGCTCTCTGAGCCCGGATAGAGCGGTGGCTCGCTCGGAGTGCTGTGCTCGGGCGCGCTCCAGGTCGGGCAGGAGCGCGGCGGCCGCGCGGACACCTTCGATCTCCGTAGCCCGCGAGGCGATCTGGGCCTCGATCTTCCCGCGCTCGACCTGCACGCCTTCGCGCGCGCGCTCGCGCTGCTCGCGAAGTTGCCGCTCCTCCGCGGCCGTAGTGTCGAACGCGGCGTTCTGCTCCCGAAGTTTCTGGAGATGCGCCACGCTCGCGTGAATCGCCTCAGAGCGGGCGAGGAGCGTTTCGACCTCGGCGATCGTCGCATCGAGCCTGGCGCGCTCCTGCCTCAGTCGCTCGCCGTCTCCTTCCATCTGTCGCCGCGCGCGCACGGCCTCCACGTGTTTGGCGCGGATACCCTCGAGCCTGGTGAATTCGACGTGCAGGACCTTCAACTGCTCGTCGAGCGTGTCTCGCACCTGTTCCGTCTCGGCGCGGATTGCACTCGCGCGAGCGTGGTTCGCTTCGTGTGCCGGCCGTTCGCTCAGCGTGCGATCGGCGTCGGCGATGAGGCGATCAACCGTGGCGCGCTTGCCGGCAAGTTCGCGCGCCCGCTCTCTGGCGCGCTGCTGCAGCGCATCGTATCGGTCGAGGCCGAGCAGCGTGCCGAGGATGCGTTTGCGCTCGGTCGGCGTCTTGATCGTGAACTCGTCGGCATGGCCCTGCCGCACGAAGACCGAATTGATGAACGTCTCGTAGTCCATGCGGATCAGCCGCCGAACGAGGTCCTGTGTCGCGTTCATGGAGTCCGCGGTGATCGGGACCGTACCGTCTCCGACCACCTGCTGAAGCACCAGTGCCCCCGTGCCCCCACGGTTGCGCAGTGACCGTTTGCGGATGAGGAGGTACTCCTCGCCCGCGACGCAGAAGGCGAGATCGACCTGCATGTCCTGACTTCCGGCGTGGACCAGTTCGTTCTCGGTCCTGGCTCGGCTGCGGCCCCAGATCGCCCATGTCATCGCGTCCAGGAAGGTGCTCTTGCCGTGCCCGTTGTCGCCGCAGAGGCAGGCGATGCGGAACGCGCTGAAATCGAGCGTCGCCCCTTCCTCGCCGTAGCTCATGAAGTTCCGCAGGCGCAGGCGCAGCGGAATCACGCGCGGTCGATCTCCGCGTCCAGTTCGGTTGCCAGAGCCCGCAGTCTGACCCGGCGGTCCGCTGCCAGGTCGCGTTGCGCTAGATAGTGGTCCAGCGCGTCGATTGGTGTCAGCCGCTCGAACTGTGCGCCCCCGGCGCGCCGGTCGGATCGTCGGACCTGAGGGATGATCCCGGCGATGGAGAACGCCGGGATCAACGCCGCCCGAATCGCGGCGCGATCGATCTGCGGATCGAGGTCGGGGTCCGTGTCGTAGTACAGGCGCACGATCGCCCCGTCGATCGGATGCCTGCGAATCTCCTCGAGGATCGAGCCTGTCGCGTCCAACGGGCTCGGTGCGGCGCGGATCGTCACGAACTGGCGTACCGGCATCGCGTGAAACTGCCAGCTGGCCCGACCACCCTCGAGACGAAGATCGACGAACCCCTTCGCGTCATCCTCCTCTCCGAAGTCGACCCGATCGATCGATCCGGCGTACACCACCGGTGGATCCGACTGAAGTACCTGGTGCTTGTGGATGTGCCCGAGCGCGACGTAGGCGAATTGAGGACGGGCGATGGTCGATCGAGTCAACGACACATCGTCGCCCAGAATAGCGCTCCGCTCGTTACCGAGCACGGCTCCATCGACCGTCAGATGTCCGCAGAAGATCGCCGGCATCGCGGGATCGAGCCGCTTGCACGCCTCATCAATGTAATTGGAAGCAATCTGTTCGAGCCCCTCGCGGATGTCTTGAATCGAACGATCGCGATAAGCAGGCCAAGCCTGAATGGCCGACGGTCGAAGCCAGGGCAGTGCGACGATCTGGAGCGGGCCCGCCGCACGCGTGCTCACGATGTAGGTCTTCGGGACATCGCCGACTGTGACACCCTCGACCCCGAGGGTCGCGTAGATATCGACCGAGGTTGCGCGCCCCGAGGCCGCGGCCACATCGTGGTTGCCGACGAGCAGGAACAGCGGGATCCCTGCCTCCGAGAGGCGTCGGATACGGCGTGCGAACTCCCGCTGGTGCGTCGGCGAGGGATCGCGACTCTTGAACGCATCCCCGGCGAAGAGCACGAGATCGACCTCGTTCCCGATCGCGAAGTCGACGATCTCATCCAGCCTCCGCGTGAAGTCGAGCAACCGGGTATTGAGCAGCGTCTCGGGATCGAGGCGCCCGTGCAGTTCGGTGCCAATGTGCGCGTCCGCGAAGTGGACGATATGCATGGACAGGAATTGTCTATGACAGAATTGGGACCTGAGCGGAGGTCAGTGGGTGTGAAAAGTCCGGGTCGTGCGCTGGTAATGATCGTGGTGCCAATCGTGATCGCTCGCATCCTGACGGTCTTTCTCACCAGCCGCGCCGGCCGGAAGACACTGTCTGCGGTTGGGCAGGGCGATCTCGCGACCGCGCGCGGGGCGGAACTCGTGGGGCGGTACGTTGGTCCGGGAGTGGCGAGCGTCGCGGGCGCGGTTGACGCGGTCCGGGGCGACCACCTTACGGAGAAGCCCGTGACCGCGGCAGCGATCGCGACCGATACGGCCGAGTTGCTCCTCGCCGCCGGAGCCGTCGTCCAGACCTTCGCGGGGTTCCTGCAGGCGCGCGAGAAGTTGCAGCTGGCTACCCGAACAGACTCCTGATCCGCGCCGCGCCGTCCCCCTCGGGGGTACCGGCGCTGGGGGCGTGGAGCGCTGCGTACAGCGCCTCGCCATAGTCACGCGTCCGGATAACGACGGGCATCG
>VGOZ01000002.1 GCA_016875715.1 Chloroflexota bacterium
CCGGCACGCCCAGGGAGCTCGAGTTCCCAGCCTAGGTGGCACCGCGTGCGAACGCGCGACTGCCAGTTCGCCCGAACCTGCGCTGTCCGGCCGGAGCGACCGTCCATCCCCTGCACCGGCGCGCATCGGACACCCGCGGACGCCCCGATATACTGCCGCCGCGATGCGCGGCCGACGCCTGATCTCCTTCGCGCCGATGACGATGGAACTCCAGGAGTTCGACCTGCCGGACGCGCCCGGCGCGGGGCAGATCCTCGTCGAGGCGCGTACGACCGCCATCTCTGCCGGAACGGAGATCGCCAACTACCGGGGGATCACCACGCAGCGGCAGGCGGTGCGGGACTGGCGCGCCGAACCGTACCTGCCCGGGTACTCCCTGGCCGGTGTCGTCCGCGCGGTCGGGCCGGGGGTCGGCCGGTTCGCGATTGGCGACCGCGTGTGCGGGTGGGGTCCGCACGCCTCGGTCGCGATCGTTGACGCCGAGCGCTTCGAGCGGATTCCGGACGATGTCTCCTTCGACGATGGCGCGATGACCAGTCTCTGCATCATCGCGCTGAACGGTGTGCGCCTGGCACGTATCGCTCTGGGTGAGCGCGTCGCGATCGTTGGCGGCGGTCTGATCGGGCAACTCGCCGCCCAGTTCGCGCGTCTCTCCGGAGGTCGGCCGGTGGCGCTACTCGATCCGATCGAAGTGCGGCGCGAACTCGCTCTCGCCTGTGGCGCCGATCTCGCGATCGATCCCGACGGGGCCGACGTCGCGGAGAGGATCGCCGCCGCGACCGAGAGCCGGGGGTTCCGAGTCGTCTTTGAGGCGACCGGGAGCCCGCACGCCTTCACCCCGGCGCTGAAGCTTGTCGAGCGCCAGGGGCGGATCGTCGCGCTCGGATCGACCCGGGGGATCGTCGAGCAGTTCGACCTGTACGGCGATCTCCACTTGCGCGGCGTCACCCTCATCGGCGCGCACATGTCCACCGCGCCCGTCCACGAGACCCCGTACAACCCCTGGACGCCCGGGAACAACCGCGTGCTGGCGCTGCGGCTCATCGCCGACGAGGAATTGCGCCTGCAACGGCTCGTCTCGCACCGCGCAACGGCGGCGGAGGGCCCGGCCATGTTCCACCGCCTGGCCACCACGCGGGAGGCGTACTACGGCGTGCTCCTGCGGTGGGAGGCGGAGGCCGGCTGAGCGGGCTGGCGGTCCTCGGGATCGCCAGCATCCGCATCCTCGCTCTCCTCGATGAGGGAGACGGAGCCTCAGCGGTTCGCGACGGATCTCGTCGGTACAGGGATGGTCGCGAGCGTCGGTGCCGAGAGCAAGGTCCGCACCTACGCTCTTCCCATCCCTGGCGAGCGTGTCTCGTCCGTGAACGTCGCGGCGACGGATGTCAGGCAACCCTCACCCGCGGGGAGAGGGGACATGATGTCGGCCGCCGATCTCCGTGCGCAGAAGCAGCGGCGGTGGTCTGCACATCCGGATCCGCGTCGCGCTCACCAGCGCTCGCGGTGAAGGACCTCGTCGAGCCGGCGCCGGTTGACCGAGGAGGACGACGCCGACCGGGTGCACGCCCGCCGGGATTCCCAGCGCGGCGGCGAGGTCGGCTGGTTCCCGTACGCCGACGAACGACGCGGCGAGCCCCTCCTCCACCGCGGCGAAAAGCAGGAGCACGAGCGCCCCCCCGGCGTCCACGAACCACCACGGCGCGGAAAACGCGCGCTCGGCCTCTCTGGCTTTCCGCTTGTCCGCTTCGCGGTACCGCGCGCGATAGGTTGCCTCCTCCGCGCACAGCACGACCTGAACGGGTGCACCGGAGAGGAATGGCGGATGACCCTTCGCCGTATACCACGCTTCCCCGGCGATCCGCGCCACCGCCTGCCGCGTGGCGGAATCCGTGACCACAACGAACGAGATCCCCTGGGCGTTCCCGGCCGTCGGCGCGCGGCGGGCCAGATCGATGAGGCGATCGACGGTCGCCGCGGGGACGGGATCGGCCGAGAAGGCGCGGACCATCCGGCGGCGCCGGACGAGATTTCTCAGCATGGCCGCGACGCGGAGAGGGGTCCTCGGCGCGCGGTGATTCCCGCATCCATCCAGAGCGGTGGCGGCGCGTCACTCCGCCGCCCGGTCACCGCGGGCCGATCCAGAGCCATCCACATTCGACGGTGCCGCCTGCCCATGTCGCCTCGCTCCGCGCGATCGCGCCGTCCGGTGCCGTGTCTCCCGTCCGTTCGCTGGGACAGTGTGCTGCGCTACCGACCATTCCGCGCCGGTAAGCCTATGCTTAGCCGAATGCAGAGAGAGGCCGAGGGCGCGGCGTCGTGAACCTCGAGGTGGGCTTCGACCCGAACTTTGTCGCGCTGGGACCGCTGGTGCTCGGGTGGCACGGCCTGTTCACGGCGCTGGCGGTCGCGCTGGCGGTGTGGCTGGCGCTCCGCCGAGCCGCGGCGTACGGATTACCGACCGACAAGGTCGGCGATCTCGCGGTCTGGAGCGTTCTGGGGGGTATGGTCGGCGCGCGGATCTTCCACGTGCTCGATCACTGGGATCAGTACGCGGCGCGGCCCCTGGAGATCTTCGCGGTCTGGCAGGGGGGCATCGCCGTCTACGGCGCGTTCATCGGCGGCGTCGTCACCGGACTCTTCCTCTGCCAGCGGATGGGTCTGCCGAAATGGACGATGCTCGATGTCGCCGCCCCAGCGATGCTCGTCGGCCAGGCGATCGGTCGACTCGGTTGCCTGAGCAATGGCGATGCGTGGGGCGGGCCGTGCGATGGCGCGGGGGTGCTCTGCCTCATCTACTCCCACCCGAACGCGCTCCTGCCGAACGATCTGCGCGGCGTTCCCACCCACCCGTATCCGCTCTACGAGATGATCGCGGTGGGGTTCACGCTGGCGGTCATCTGGTTCGCGCGGCGTCGACTCACCGCGCCGGGGCTGATCTTCGTCGTCGCCGGACTTGGCTACGCGATCACCCGGTTCACGCTCACCGTGTACCGGCAGGAGGCGCAAATGGCGTTCGGCCTCCAGGAAGCACAACTCATTGCGATCGCCACCGCGCTGCTCATCCTCGGCGGGCGCTTCCTGCTGTTCCGCCCCCGGGCCTGATCGGGCCCCGCCGATGCTCGGCCCGCACGACGGCCGGTCCGAAGCCGCTGTCGAGGTTGCCCGATCCCCGTGAGAACGCGCCGCCGGACCTGATTCAGCGCGCGAATCCCGTGCATGCTCGTGTGCGCGCGTGCGGCGCACGACGATCACCCTCCCTGAAACCCTGGTGGAGCGTTTCCAGCGCGAGGCCGATCGGCGCAGGACGTCGCTCTTGCACGCTGTTCGCGAGACGCTGGAGTCGCGTTTCGGGGGACCGACGCCTCCATCGTCACCCGCGCCCAGCGTCCTGAACACACGGACGATCGCGACGCTCGACCATCGTCACGTCTCGGTGGTGCGGCCTCTGCAAGGCGATCGTTTCATTCTCCTGCCTGAGCCGCCCTGACTTCGCTCCCGCCAGGGCGCCAAAGGCGGTACGATGCAGCCAGGAGGGAACGATGCCAGGGACCCGCGTGCTGTTCGAGAACGATCGGATCAAGGTGTGGGACATGATCGTGCCGCCCGATGAGGCGATGCCGGCGCACACCCACACCTTGCCCTACTTCTACACCGTCGTCGAACCGGGGGCGATGCGCTTCGGTGAGAGTTCCTGGCGCCCGCGCGATGGCGAGACTGCCTTCTATGCCATCGAGGCCGGTCAGCCGAAGCACGATCCGCGAATGGTGAACGAAGGGGCCACCCGCCACCGCGAGATCGTCGTCGAACTGAAGCTACGCCCGGTCAACGGGTACGACCACTCCAACGTCCACACGGGCGCCCGCCGCGACGGCACGACACCGCCCTCTGACGCTGTGGGAACCCATCGCCTGTTCGAGAACGACCGCGTGCGGGTGTGGGACCTGCGCCTGAAGCCGGGGGACCGCCTCGGCCGCCACCTCCACAAGGTCGACAACTTCTTCGTCATGCTCTCGGGCGGCCTCATCCGGTTCGAGAACCCGGACGACTCCACCGACTTCAAGGACGTGCAGTTCGTCGACGACCGGGTGACCTTCGTCAACGTGCCGCCGGAGGGGAAGATCGACAACCGGCTCGAGAACATCGGAACGAAGGCGCACCGAAACCTGCTCATCGAACTCCTGGCCTGATCCGCTCCGCCGGAGCGGCCTTGCGCGAGGGGTCCAGCCTGTCTCTTGATTGCCCCAGGTGGCGCGACAGCGAACAATAGGTGCGTGCAACACGGATGGTGGCGCGATCCGCTCATCACCGAAACGGTGACCGCGACCCTTCTGGCGCTCGGTCTCTCCGCCGTGATCGGCGCGATCTACTACCTCACGACCGGGCATTCGCCCTGGCCGCACGTGTTCATCGGCTCGATGGCCGGGCTCGGCTTCGGCATCGCCGCGCTGGCACTGACCTCCCCGCGCCGTCAGAGGTAGATCGGTACGCGGGTGCGACCGGCGCCCCTCACGAAGGAGCGCCCACCTACGGCTACTTCTCGACGATGAGCACCGTCACCATGCCGAACATCCCGGTGGGTGTCTCGGCGTGGGAGAGGATGTGGCAGTGGAATGCCCAGATGCCCGTTTCATCCGGTTCGACGATCGCGTTTCATCGCTCGCCGGGGGCGATATTCAGCGTGTCGCACAGCCATGGCGGCTGCGGATAGCCGTCCTTGGCGATGACCTGCTGCGGGAACCCGTGCAGGTGCATCGGATGAATCATCGACCCCTCGTTCATGTACCGGATCAGGATCTTCTCGCCGACCTTCGCGACCAGCGGCTGGGTCGCCGGGAAACTCTTGCCATTCAGGGTGAAGCCGTGGGGCCCGTCGTTGAGGATCATCAGGTGCTCGCGATCGACCTTCGGCATCAGGGCGGGATCCTTCGGCAGCACGATGAACGCGCCGAGGAGGCCGCTCGGGACCTGGACCGAGGAGTTGTGGTGCGAGTGGTACATGTGGCTGCCGAAGAGCCTTGCGACGAACTCGTAGGTGAAGGTGTCACCCGGCTTGATCGGCGGCTGGGTGATGAAGGGAACCCCGTCCATCTTGTTCGGCGTTCGCTGGCCGTGGAAGTGGATCGCGGTCGACTCGTCCAGCTCGTTCTTGATGATGACGCGGACGAGGTCGCCCTCGGTGACGCGGATCTCCGGACCAGGGACGGTGCCGTTGTAGGCCATGGCGTCGACGCTCTTGCCCGCCTCGATCTCCCACTTCACCTTCTTCGCGGTGATCTCGAAGACCTTGGCGTTGCCGTCCATCCGGAAGGGGGGTCGCCCGTTCCCCTGCGCGGCGGTCTTCTGGGGGAACTTCTTGATGCCATCTTCGTGGTGCTTGTCCATCTCGTTCGCTTTGGTGAGCGCCGAGATCGCCGCGCCTCCGGCGGTGGGGGTATGGGCGGTCGCGGCGTGGGTCGGTGCCAGTGCGGCGGCCGGCTTCGCGGCCGCTGGCGCGGGGGCGATGGCTGGTGCGATGGGAGCGGCCGGCGGACCCACGTCCTGCACCGCCGGCAGGCGCGAGCCCCTCCGAGTTCTGGCCGGCCCGGTGACGCAGCCAGACGCGACCGCGCCGGTGGTCAGTCCCAGGAGCGACACGAGCGCACGGCGCGAGACAAGATGGCGAAGACCCATGACCATCCCTCCTCCGGGTCGGCTTGCCCCGAAACGTAGGGCGCGCCGGCCGGGGTGCCATCAGGAAAAAACCCTCAGTCGGGAGCGGCGGGCGAGGTCTGCGCCCGCGGCGCATCGTCGGAACGGGACCCGCGGGCTTCCAGCCCACCACGCCCGGTGCGCCAACGTCGCGCTGGCGCCAGACACCGCTCACCTGCACCCTTCCCGCGAGGGGAGAGGGACGAGATGCTCGCCCACCGCGGCGGTCATGGTCGCGACGGGCGTCAGACGCCCCTCGCCCGCACGTGGGAGAGAGGGAGCGAAGCGGAGGGTGAGGCCCGCCGGTCTTGAAGCCCTGCGGCCCCGGGTCCCTAGCTGAGCGCCTTATTGCCCAGCCACCCGCGCAGCATCTTCGCGCTGCGCGAGACAGCCGGCATCGGATCTTCGCTCGTCGGCTCGTGCTCGACCGAAACCGCCCCGCTGTAGCCAACGTCGACGAGTGTCTTCACCACCCCCTGGATATCGACGATCCCTTCGTCGTAGCCGCACGAGTGGAAGTTCCCGTCCGGGAACCGCTTCACCTGCTTGAGATGCATGTGGTACAGGAACGGCGCCAGTTCGCGTGTCGCCTTCACCGCCTCGTAATCGAACATCCCCCAGAACCCAGTGTCCTGCGCGACGCCGATCACGTCGGTGTAGCCCGAAGGCATCGACTTCAGGCGCTCGATCAACTCGTGCGGCGTCTTCTCCGGGTGGTTCTCGATCGCATACCGGATGCCGTACTCCTTGCCCAGGTCGAAGGCGAGCCTCTCATTGGAGCGGTTGAGTCCGACACCGATGACCGGCGTATTGATCGCCTTCGCGACCTTGTAGACGCGCTCGGCGTCGGCGCGGGTCATGTCGGGTCGTCCCAGACCGCCGGTGTAGGCGGTGGCGCGCAGGCCGCGTGCCCTCAGAATCGCGTTCGCCTCGTTCACCATCGAGTCGGTCACGTGGAGCGGATTGAGATGCGCCACCCAGATGTCGATGTTCCGGAAGCCATCGGCGGCGATGAGGCCGCACATCTCATCGAACTTCTTGCCGAAATTCGGCCCATGGAAGGCCTCCACGGTCGCCTTGTCGGCGGTGCCCCACACAAACGGATCGAGCGCATACCGCGACTCGCGCGCGACGTAGTTCGCGGTGATGAACGTGACGTGCATGCTTTGTCCTCGCTTCTTCGGGAACCCCGGCGCACAGTGTAGTCATCCATCGGCCGCGCTCCGACACGTTGCGAGGGCACGGGGAACCCGCGCGCGGCGGCGGACGCCCTCTCCTGAGAGAGAAGGACGGAGGCAGCCGAGGGTGAGGGCCGTGGGTGAGACGACGTGGCGCGGTCGCTGCACCCTGGCTCCCGCGACGATCCCGAGCCCGCGATAATTGCCTCGTGTGAAGGTGCGGATGGATCGCGCGCGTTCCGGTGATCGCCCCCGCCGACTGAATCGCCGCACTCTCCTCGCGGCATTCGCGTCGTCCCCCATCCTCGCCGCCTGCGACACGATCGAGACACTCGCCCGGGCTGCCCAATTCACCCCGGCCGTGACACCGGTGCCGCCCACGCCGGTTGTCCGCATCGGCTATCCCCGGATCGACTACTACTATTCGTTCAAGACCCGTCTGCAGACTGCGGCGCGCGACATGCCGGCCGACCGCCGGTTTGCGCCGGACATCCAGGGCATCAGCCTGGCCATTTCGACCGGCGACAACGACTCGCTCGACATCCCGCCGCCGATGAAGGATGTGCCCCGGGTCTACGCCCAGCGTGCGAAGACGAGCGCGTTCCCGGCCGACCTCTTGATGGCCGATCCGACGACGATCGGTGCGCTGGCGAGCAACGGCGTGCTCCAGGACCTGGGACCACTTCTCGCGCGCGAGGGCTGGTTCCAGACCTCCGACTTCACCGGGGATGTCCTGCGTGCGTCGACGCACAGCGGCAAGCTCGTTGCCCTGCCACTCGAAATCTCGGTCGAAATGATGTGGCGGAACCGTCCATCGTGGGAGATGCTGGGCCGCAAGGTGCCGCTCAGCGGCCTGGGATGGGAGCAGTACCTCGAGATCGCGAGGCGGCTGACGCTCGGCGTCGGCCAGCGCCCGGCCTGGGGAGCCTCGATCACGGCCACCACACCGAGCCTCTGGTCGCTCGCCTGGCAGCAGGGCGCGGAGATCGTCAGCGCCGATGGTACCCGGGTCAGTCTGACTGAGGGGGCCACGCAGCGGGTCGCGACCTTCCTCGGCGACCTGATCAACCGGTACCGGATCGCGCCGCCGATCGATGGCGTCCTGCCGTCGGAGGAGGCGCACCTGCTCGCCCGCGCCTACGGCCTCGGTCAGGGCGGCCCCGGCTTCGCGCGGAGTTTCCCGGCCAATGCCGCGAGCGCCGGAGCCTTCGTGGGCGGCACGACGTGGGGCCGCCCGATGGATGCTCAACTCGCCGCGCTGCCGACCGAGGGGAGGGGCGGCTCGCTCGGGGTCGCGCCGCTGATGCTTGGCATCCCCCGCACCGCACCCGATGTGCGCCTCTCGCTGAACGCGCTGCGCTCCTACCTCGATGCCGGCGGCACGACGATGCTGACGCCGACGAAGAAGGCGCTCTCGAACCTGCGGACCGACGCGATGAACCTCAACGAGGAGGAGGCCGCCGCCCTCCGCACCGCGGTGGAGACGGCGCGGTTCCTCCCCGGCCAGCTACCGCTCTCCGTGCTGCCGATCGTCCAGCGGGAGTTTGTCGTTCCGGTGCTGCGCAACGAACGCACGCCGGATGTAGCAGCGCGTCTGGCCCGGCCCGCGCTGGAGGAGATCCTGCTGCGGGTGTAATGCCCGGGATCGCGGGCTTCGGTCCAGCCCTCACCGCCCAGACCGGCATGCGCCGATGCGCCGTGGCTGCGGTGCGGGAGCTGTGCACGCCACGGACTTCGATGTGGCACTGCCTTCCGCTGCCGAGGGCACGCGATGTTTGCCCGCCGCCCGGTCAGGCCCGGGTGTTGGAACCACGACCACGCCGCAGTCCCCGCAGCGCCACAATGCCGAACGCGTATACCGGCGCGGTGAAGACGAACAGCGCCGGAACCCCGGCCAGCGCCGCGACGACGCCCCCGGCCACCGGTCCGGCGCCGTTGCCGAGCGCGCTCGCGGTTGCCTGCCAGCCGAAGATGACGCCCCGCCGGCTCTCCGGTGTCAGGTCGGTCAGCACCGCCTGCGCCGCGGGCATGAGGCCGCCGAGGGCGAGGCCGAGGATGAAGCGGAGCGCGCCGAGCGCGAGCACGCCCGGCGCGATCGCCTGGAACGGCGTCACGATGGCGGCGACCAGGAGCGCGCCGAAGAGCGTTGCGGTGCGGCCCAGTCGGGCCATAAGCGGGCCAATCGCCAGCGCGCTGAGGATCGAGGCGACGCCGGTCGCGGCGAGGATCGCGCCGGTGATCGTCGCCACCGGCGCACCGGGCGGGACCATCGCCTCGATGTAGAGCGGCAGCACCGGCGCGGGCGCCATGCTCGCCAGCCGGGTAATCCCGGCCAGACTCACCAGCCCCACGATCGTCCCACGGCTCACCGCGACCCTCTCGCCGGCCTCGGACGCCGCGCCGCGCGTCGGGACCTCTGCCCGCGGCGGCTCGGGGACGAAGAACAGGACGAGCAGACCCGCGACAAGGAACAGTCCGCCGGTGGCGGCGAATGCCAGTCGGTAGCCGAGGGCGTCGGCGAACGCGCCGCCGACCAGCGGCCCGAGCGAACTGCCGGCGAACATCGCCGCGTGCATGAAGCCGAGCGTGGTGGCCAGGTAGGCGCGCGGCACGGTGAGCGAGACGACCACGCTCGCCGCGGCCACCACGCCCGTCACCGTTCCCTGGAGAACGCGCAGGACGAGCAACTGCTCCACGTTCGCGACCAGACCCATCGCGCCGATGACGACGCAGGCGCCGAACAGCGCGCGCAGGATCATCAGCCGCCGCCCGAAGCGATCCGCCACCGCACCCCAGATCGGCGCCATCGCGGCCTGGACGAACGCGAACGCCCCGGCCATCGCCCCGGCCCAGAGCCCCACCGCGACCGGGTCGGTCACGCCGAGATCGCTCAAGTACAGCGGGATAAACGGCAGCGCGAAGGAGAACGCCAGTTCGGAGACGACCTGGGCGACCCACAGGATCGCGACGATTCGGAACCACGGCTGGCGGATGAGGGCGAAGGCCGCCCGCATCCGCCCCGGCCGGGGGGAGTCGATTGCGCTCAGTACGCCGCCGCGGTCGCCTTGAGGAGATCGGCCGATCGCGGGTAGACCGGATCCTCGGCGGTGATGACCTCAAGGAGGGCCACCCGCCCCTGCCGCGTCTGCTCGATCGCGCGCCGCAGCGCGGGGACGACATCCCCGGGCTTCTCGACCCGCTGCGCCCAGGCACCAAGCCCTTCGGCGACGCGGGTGTAGTTCCCCGAAAGCATGTTTGACTGATATCGCTCGCTCGCCCGCGGCATGTGGTGGCCGTAGCCGCCCATACGCGAGTTATTAAGGATGACGGTCAGCGTCGGGATCCGCTCGCGAACGGCGGTCTCGATCTCCATTCCCGCGGTGCCGAAGGCGAGGTCGCCCATGATGTTGATGCACAGTTTCTCGGGGAAGGCGAGCTTCGCGCCCATCACCAGCCCCAGGCCGGTGCCCAACTGCGTTGATTTGCCCCAGCCGAGGTAGCCGCGCGGCGTCACCGCTTCATAGAACGTGAGCGTCTGGTCGCGCGGGTTGCCCGAGTCGTGGGTGATCACCGTCGTGGCGCGATCGACCGTGCGGTTGATGTCCCAGACCACCCGGTAGGGGTTGATCGGCGTGTCCTCGGAGGTGAGCCGGGGTATCCACTCCTTCAGGTACTCCTCGTGTGCCTCACGCAGGCCGGCCGCGACCTCTGGCTTCGCGGCGCCGCGCGCGCCGCCCCGCCGCAACTCGTCGATCAACTGGCGCGCGACGAGCTTGACGTCGCCGAGGATCGCCGCGTCCACGGCGTACCCCTTGCCGATGTCCCGTTCGTTGTTGGTGATCTGCACGATTGCGCGGCCGGGTGGAATGGGCGTGACGAAGCCGCTCTTCGAGAGGCCGGTGCCCAGCGCGATGACGAGATCGGTGCGGAGGAGGCTGTGCGCCGCCCCGCCGGCAAGGGTCAGACCGCCGGTGCCGGCGGAGAGAGGGTGGTTCTCCGGGAAGACGCTCTTGGCGGCCATCGTCGTCATGACGGGCGCCTGGAGCAGTTCGGCGAGTTCGCGGAGTTCGTCCCACGCCTGCGCCCACAGGACGCCGTGTCCGGCGAGGATCATCGGCCGGGCGGCGGCGAGCGCTCGCGCGGCCACGTCGGCCACGTCGCTCGGATCGCCGGCGGAGCGAAGGCTCTTCACCGGGGAGTAGGCTAGGTCCTTCTCGTCGATCTCCGCTCCGGCGACGTCGCGTGGGAGCTCCAGGAGCACCGGTCCCGGCGGGCCGGCGCGCAGATGGGTGAACGCGCGGCGGAGCATCTCGGTGACGCGGCCGGGTGTGCTGATCCGCGCCGACCATTTCGTGATGTGCTGGAAGGGTGGGATCGGGTCGAAATTCGTCGGGGAGAAGTGGCGGGCCGGCTCGGGGCCGCCGGGGATGATGAGGACGGGGATGGAGTCGGCAAACGCCTGCGCCATTCCGCCGAAGGCGTTCTCGATGCCCGGGCCCTCCTGAACGCAGAGGACGGTCGGTTTCGTCCCGTTCGTCGCCCGGCAGTAGCCGTCGGCGATGTTGATGAGTGTCTTCTCCCCGCGGGCGATGATGGGGCGAATGCCGAGCGCGGCGGCTGAGTCGATGAGCGAGTTGTTCGGATAGGCGAAGAGGTACTCGACCCCCTCCTGCTTCAGGATCTTCGCGACCGCGTCAACACCTTTCACCGTTGGTCCTCCTGAACGTGCGCCGTGGCGCATTATGAACGGTCTGGAGGTGGTCCCGCGCCGGGGTAGGAGGGGATGCCGGGAGCTGGCTTAACGACGGCCGACGAGCAGGGTCACCACAACCTCAACACCCACCTCGTGGCGGCGTGCGACCTCCGACAGAAGCGCCGCCTACGGACTGACTCTCAACGAGTCGTGGTTCGGCACTGTGATGCGGTGCCCGCCCCGCCAATCGTTCTTCAGCCGCAGGTGACTGCCTTCCTGACGCTGCCGCGTGACGGGCATACCCGAGAGCCCGTACCCGCGTTCGAGTTCGGTTCCCGAGACGTCCCGTGGAAGCCTCACTGCCTCGCGGACAACCCGCATTCGGGAGTCCACCGATACGCCAGGAACCACACCAATCCGGAAAGCCTCGCGCACCCTCTCAGGCCCGGATCGCCCGCTCCAGCCGCGGCAGCGACACGTCGTACCGGTACGGCACGTTGATGTGCCCATCGGGGAACAGTTCGAAGTCGTGGGCGATGCCGTGGCCGCGCAGTTTCTTCGAGAGCAGGCGATGGCCGATCGCGAAGTTCAGTTCGTCCCACAGGCCGCAATCTAGGTAGACGTACCGGTAGGAGCGAAGGGCCTCGGAGTAGCGCGGCTCGTCGACCATGCGCACGGGGTCCCACGCCAGCCAGCGCGCCCAGACATCCTCCCGCAGGGTGCCGATCTCCATGTCGATGGGCATATCGAAGCCGCGCGGCGCGTCCGGGTTGGGCGCGAACGCCGCGCCGTAGCAGAGCATCCCCATCACCGCCCAGAACGGCGTGTGCGATTTCGGCTTGATCGTCGCGATCTGAGCGATTAACCCCTCCAGCCCGCCGTGGCGCAGCAGGTCCTGGTGGAGCCGGGCCATGTCCGGCAGGTAACCGAACTCGAAGTACATGTCGCCGCTGTGGACCGCCACCGCGCTGAACAGCTCGGGATGGCGCATCGCCTGGACGATGGCGCCGTAGCCGCCGCTGCTCTTGCCGGCGATCGCGCGATGGCGTCGATCCGGCAGCGTCCGGTAGCGGGCATCGACGAAGGGCAGCACCTCCTGGACCAGGTACTCCTCGTAGGGGCCCAGCGCCGAGGAGTTCAGGTACTGCGCGCCGCCGAAGATCGTGAAGCAGTCCGGCAGCACGGCGATCACCGGCCCCATATTCCCGTCGCCGATGAGTCGGTCGATCCGCTCCGGGAACGACTCGGTCCAGGCGTCGACGTTGGAGAGGAGAAGCGGCCCGCTCCCGCCGTGCCCGGCGAGGATGACCACCACCGGATACCGCCGGGACGGGTCGTCGTCGTCGTAGCCGGGCGGGAGGTACACGGGGATCATCCGCTCGTGCGGATCGCCGGGCAAGTTCCCCTTCAGCAGCGCGCTCTCGTGCCAGGGCGTCTCGACCCGGCCGAGCAGCCGTCGCGGGGGCATGCCGCCGTCCTACCCGACGCCGTCGCTACTGGACGACCGAACGCGGCGTCGACGTGAGTCGGGTCACCTTGATCTGGTTCACGTCGATCATCGTGCGTACGCGCGGCCCGAGATCGTTCACCCACGTCGGGTGCTCGTAGACCGCCTTGTAGAGCCGCTCGCGCTCCGCCTCGCTCTCGAACCGCCGGAGCCAGTAGTAATCCTCCGGGTCGGTCTCGTTGAGCCAGCTGCCGATGATGACCATCCCTTTCGACGACTGGAACGGGATCATCTCATCCTCGGTGAACTTGACCCACTCGGCTGACTTGCCGGGCATCAGCCGATACTGACGGAACTCGAAGAACACGGGCATCCCTCCTTCGCCAGGTGGCAGCATACCGGACCGACACCGATCGCGGCGCTGCTCTGGTGGTGCATCGGCCCGGGTCGCGCGCGGATACACTCGCCGCCCGATCTCTCCACGTACGAAAGGACACCACCCGATGGCGAAGATCACCCGCGTCCGTACCATCCGGACGCGCCGGAACGGCGGCTGGCTCATTGTCAAGGTCGAGACGGATCAGCCGGGCCTCTACGGCATCGGTTCGGCGAGCGACTGGTACCACAACGATGCCGTCAACGCCGCGATCGAGCAGGGGCTCGGCCCCCGCCTGGTCGGCCGCGAGGTGGGCCGCATCGAGGATCACTGGCAGTCGGGCAACACCAGCGGCTACTGGCGCAACGGCGCGGTCATGAACACCGCGCTGGGCGGCATCGACATGGCGCTCTGGGACATCAAGGGGAAGGAGGCCGGCAAACCGGTCTACGAACTGCTCGGCGGAGCGAGCCGTGCCGCGGTGCCCTGTTACGCCCACGCCAGCGGGAACACGCTGGAGGAACTCGTCGAGGACATCCGCCGCTACGTTGCCGAGGGGTACCCGGTGACACGCTGTCAGCTTGGGCCCTACGGCGGCGGCGGCTTCCTTACCCCGGCCGAGGCCGGGCGGCCCCGCGGCGCAGACACGTTCGCCTCGACGAGTCAGGGCGTCTTCGACGATGAGGCGTACCTCGAGAACGTGCCGAAGATGTTCGACTACCTTCGCGCGCAGCTGGGGATGGGCGTCAAGCTCACCCACGACGTCCACGAACACCTGCGACCGCACAACGCGGTCACGCTGGCCAAGCTGCTCGAACCGCACCGGCTCTTCTTCCTTGAGGACAACCTCTCGCCGGAGCAGGTCACCTACTACCGGCTCATCCGACAGCAGTGCACCACGCCGCAGGCGATGGGTGAACTGTTCGTCAGCCCCCACGAATGGCTGCCGCTCATCCAGGAACGGCTCATCGACTACGTGCGCTGCCGCGTCTCGAAGATCGGCGGTATCTCCGCGGCGATGAAGGTCGCCCACCTCTGTGAGGCATACGGCGTCCAGACCGCCTGGCAGGAGGGCGGCGACAACGACCCGGTCAACCAGGCCGCGGCGATGCACGTGGATATGACGATCTGGAACTTCGGCATCCAGGAGGAGAACCACTTCCGCCCCGAGGAACTGGAGATCTTCCCGGGCCACGCCCGCCTGGAGGGCGGCCACCTCTACCCGAACGAGCGCCCGGGCCTGGGGATCGAGATCGACGAGGCGAAAGCGGCCCGCCTGCTCGACGCGGACCTCAACCGCGTGCCGCGGCACATGGCCGAGGATCGCCGCGCGGACGGGACGGTGGTGCGGCCGTAGGCTCCTGCCGCCCGCGACGGCTCAGGCTTCCATCCGCGCGAGGAGCGCCTCGCCCCTCCCCAGGTGTTCGTCGGCCCGCGCCTCGACTTACCGCGGGACGGGTGCGGCCCAGAGCCAACAGTTGTTGCGGAGTTGAACTCAGCACGTCGAACGCCGGACCGTAACTGCGCCTGAGCGGAGACGGCACGGCGAGCGATCGAGCGCGACCGGCCGCACAAGTGCCTGTCCACCGACAGCGCCCGCTTGATGAGCTCCCGGGGTCCCCCGGCGATCTCGATGCGGTTCCCGCGCAGAGTCCCGAAGGGCAGGGGGATTCTGGGGTGGAATGAGAATCCACACTCCGTCGCTCAGGCCATAGCCACCAGGACGCCATCCAGCGCGTCGTAGGCCGCGTTCATCCCCATCTCCATGCCGGACTGGAGCATGCCATCGCGTTCCCCGGTGGTGTGGAACAGCGAGACGTTGACGAGACGGGTGCGGCCGTCGCCGAGATCCTCGAGCGTCAGCGTCTCGACGATGACGTGGCCGGGCATGCCGTCCCACTCGAAGGTCTGCACGATCCGCTCGGTGTAAATCTCCCGTTCGTGCGGGGTGGTGACGATCGCGCGGTACTGCGTGGGATGGGGCGTCATGTCTCTTCTCCTTGCGTGCGATCCAGGAGTGCGCCAAGCCGATCGAGCCGCGCGTTCAGCATCGCCTGGTAGCGAGCGATCCAGGTCATCTCGTCGTCGAGGCGGCGCAGACCCAGGCGCGCCGTCCGCACGCGCCCGGCCTTCTCCGTCGCGACGAGTCCGGCATCCTCCAGGATCTGGACGTGCCTCTTGACGCCCGTCAGCGTCGTGGCGCAGCGCGACGTGGCACTAACGCCCGTGGTGCAGCGAGCGCTGTACCATCGACCCGATGCGGGTCGCGGTGATCGGGGCCGGTGTGGTCGGCGCGTCGATCGCGTACCGACTCCAGGCCGGCGGCGCACAGGTGACGCTCATCGATGCCGCCGGGCCGGCGGAGGAGACCACCGCGCGCAGTTCGGCGTGGCTCAACGGCAACGACAAACCACCGCTGCACTACCAGCAATTGAACGCCGACGGGATCGAGGCGCACCGGCGGCTGGGGCGGGATCTCGGCACGGCACAGTGGCTCCACGAGAGCGGGTGCGTGATGTTCGAGGCGGAGCAAGCAATGCCCGTTCACGGCGTGGGGCCCGATCGTCTCGCCGATCGGGTCGCGCGCCTCGCCGCTTCCGGGTACCACGCCGAACTGATCGATCGCGCGCAGGCCCGAGAACTGGAGCCGACAGTCGACTTCTCCCGCGCCGCCACGCTGGCGTGGTTCGCACGCGAGTGCTGGGCGGATGGTCCCCTCCTCGTGCGGACGCTGGTCGAGGCCGGTGAGGCGCGCGGCATGGTGACGCGGTTCCACACGGTCGTCTACTCCCTGCAGTCCGAAACCTCGGGTGCCACGATGATCCTCCTGCCGGTCGAGCCATCCCGCGGCGCGTGGCCGCGCGCACGGGCGGGCGAGAGCGCCGTGGACGCGATGGGAGATGAGCGCTTCCATGGCGAGGGCGAACTCTGGGCGTTCGACCGCGTCGTCGTCGCGGCGGGCCGGTTCACCGATCGGGTCGCGGCGCGCGCCGGAGTGCGGGTTCCGCTCGCGCCGACGTATGGCCTGCTCGCCGCCACCACCCCGTTCGCCGATCGACCTCGCCGCGTCGTGTACTGCCCGAACGTTCACTTCCGGCCCGAGCCCGGGGGTGGCCTCCTGCTCCAGGATGACTCGCTGGACCTGACCGTCGGCGCCGCGACACCCGAGTCGCCCCCGCCGCCGGGGTGCGAAGAACTGCTGGCGCGGGCGCGCGCGTACGTTCCCGCACTGGCGGACGCAAGCATCGCCTCTGCCCACATCGGTACGCGGCCGATGCCGGCCGACGGGTACCCGATCGTGGGCAACGCGGGATGTCCCAAATGGCTGACCATCGCGGTAACGCATAGCGGCATGACGCTCGGCCCGCTCCTCGGCGAACTGGTCAGCCGCGAGGTCCTCAGCGGTGCGCCCGAGGAACGGCTCGCGCCGTACCGGCTGACGCGCTTCGCGGCCGCGGGCGTGGGTCGGGGATCGCAACGTGATGGGTGAGTCGTCTCGAACCGAATCAGCCCCGCGATGAGTGCCGTTCTCGCGCTGGTCCTCCCCGGAGCTGCAGCGTTCGTCTGCCTGCTGTTCGCCGCGCTGGTGTTCGAGCAGTTCCGCCTGCGCCGCCGAGCGTTCCAGGTACTCTGGGCGCTCGGCCTGCTCTGGTACGGAATCGGCGCGGGGACAGAGTTCGTCGGCGCGGCGTTCGGGTGGTCCGAGCCGATCTACCGGCTCTGGTATCTGTTCGGCGCGATCCTCACCGCGGCGTACCTCGGCGCGGGGACGGTCACGCTCCTCGCGCGCACCGGGTTCGGCTACATCGCCGCGCTCGGCCTGATCGTGGGCGGCCTGTTCGCGCTGCTCAGTCAACAGCGTCTGGTACGCGAGGGCACGCCGGCCGATTCCGCAGCCGTGTACGGGACGCTCATGCTCGCGGTCGCCGCCGGCGAGGTCCTCATCTATGTCACGCTGCGGCACCGTCACCTCGTTGGCCACGTCACGATCGGCATCCTTGCCGCGGCCACTTTCGTCGCGGCGTGGATGGCGCTCACGGCGCCGGTCGCCCCGCCCGGCTACGCACTCGATCCCTACCACGTCCCGGTCGGGTCGGCCTTCGACCCGAATGTGCGGGTACTGACCGGGCCGTTCAACATCGCTGGGGCGCTCTGCCTCGTCGGCGGCGCGATCTACTCGGCGTACGTCTACATGCCGAAGCGGAAGATCCTGCGCGCGCGCCGACTCCCGCCAATCGCGGCGCAGGTGTACGGGTTCGCGACCGTGCTCGTGAACCTCGTCGCGTCCATCCCGTCCGCATGGGGGGCGGCACGCGCGGGCGCGGTGCATTCGCGGGTGCCCGCGACGCTCCTCATCGCCGTCGGCGGCTTCATTCCCAGTATCACCAGCGGCCTGAACCGGTTCGGCCTCACCTGGGGCTTCTTCCTCGGCGAACTGCTCGGCGTGCTCTTCATCTTCGCGGGATTCCTCGTCAGCGAGGAGGTATTCCGCGACCGGCGCGTCTCTCTGGGCTCGCTGGTCCTCTGGCGCGGGTCGGGGTCCCTCGGCGCGCCGTCCGCGCCGCGCCACTGAGGAGGCTCAGTTCGCGAGCGTGTCCGCGACCTCGACACTGGCGCTGCGTCGGACGTTCCGCACCTCGTTCCGCATGTCGTCGATCCAGTAGATCCGGTCGGCGCGCGACTGCAGTTCGGTCGAGACCCCGACGCGAAAGACGACCAGTTCGAACTGCTTGCCCCGCTCGCAGAGGTGCTCGATCGCATCGAGGAGATCGGCGTCGCCCGAGGAGAGGATCAGCGTGTCGTACTCGTCCACGAGCGCGAGCGCAAGCGTGGCGATGCCCACGTCGACCCCCTTCTGTTCCTGGCGGGAGAGGCGGTGGTCGGGCGCGCCGCGCCCGTGGGGACATTCCAGACTGACGTTCTCACCGCACGCCTCGCAGCGCGCCCGGTGGGCGGCGACGTTGCGCAGCGGGTAGAGCTTGGTGATGATTTTCGGCCCGAACGGTGGTGCGCTGCGGAGCCAGTTGTGAAACGCGGCCTGCTGGTCCGAGACCGGCATGGGTACCGAGTTGAGGAAGTACGCCCGCCAGATCGGGCCATCGTTCTCCACGTGCGCGCGCAGTTTTCGGTAGTCGAACTGATATCCCGGTTCGACCGACGTCTGTGACGACCAGAGATAGCCGCCGTCGATGAGCCACAGCCCGCGTCTCCGCTCCACATACGCTCCCGGGCCGGCCGCTGCCGGCGGGGTGATCGTAGGGGAGGCGGGCGCCGATCGTGGGCGCCCCGACGTTCAGGCGGTCGCGGTGCGTTTCAGTTCCGGCATCACCTCGCGCGCGAACAGGTCGAAGGTCTCCTCCGACCAGAGGGACGAGGGGTGTGGCCCGTGGGAGATGATGAAATGGTTGATGCCCCAGCGCACCTGCGTCTGGAGGCCGCGCAGTACCTCATCCGGTGTCCCGATCACGTATCGTCGACGCGCTTCCGACTCGTCGATGCCGCCGTTGATCTCGCGGAGCATCTCGACCACAGCCGCCACGTCGCTCGTCCGGCGGGACACGATCACGTTGGTGAATGAGGAGATCTCGATCTCGGCGAAGTCGCGCCCGGCTGCCTGGCACGCGGCGCGGAGGTCGACCAGTTTCGCAGCCAGCGGTTCGCCATCCGGAAAGTTCGCCGCGCCGCCATTCCATCCCGCGGCGTAGCGCGCGGTGAGGCGCATCATCCGTTCGCCGGTCGCGGCGATCCAGATGGGCACCGGCGGGCTGGGCATCAGCAGGCTGGCGTCGGTGAGGTGATAGTGCTTGCCAGCGAGCGTGACCCGCTCCCCGGCGAGCAGCCCGGTGAGGATGCGGAGGTATTCGTCGAGGCGGCCGACCCGTGCGTCGAAACCGAGGCCGAACGCGGCGTGCTCGATCGGCTGGTTTCCCGCGCCGATACCAAGAATGAGGCGCCCCTCGGCCAGTTCCTGGAGTGCTCCGGCCATCTTGGCGAGCATGGCCGGATGGCGGAATCCCGCGGCCAGGACCATGCTGCCCACCCGCGCCCGCCTGGTTGCCATCACCAATGCGGTCATCGTCGTCCACGCCTCGGGATAGGGGTTCAGGACCCCTTTTGGCCGCTCGATGAAGAAGTGATCGGGCACCCAGAGCGAGTCGAACCCGAGCTCGTCGGCGCGCTGCCCGTAGCGCACGATCTGGCGGTGGTTCGGCGGCCCGTATGTCCGCGGGTCGCCCAACCCTCGCGGGATGAACATTCCTACTCTGACCGGCACGTGGTTCCCTCCCGGCGCTAGCCTATCAGCGATGTGCGGTCGCCATGGCGGCGCGTCGAGGCAGAGGGGGCGGCGATGGCCCGAGCGCCATCGTCCTGACGCGCACCACTCGGGCGTCAGTCCCGCTCAGTGGGTCCGTGAGAAGCAGATCAGGCCGATGAGAGGGGGTTAGATTCCACGGCAGCGCCGCGGAAACCAGATGTCCTGAGGAGGTGCCGGATCATATGGCTGAGCACATATCGGGAGGCACAGCTCACGAAATACCGCACGACCTGGAACATGCTCTTATCTCCGATGCAGATGCACTGGATCGATGGGAGAACCTCACGCCTCTAGCACGTAATGAGTGGATTTGCTGGACGATCTCGGTTCGACGGTCGGCCTATTTCCCTGCACCGTGAAGTCGTGCGACATACCCGCCCTCTCGCCGCTGGGTCATCCGGGGCGGATAACAGTGGTGGCGCAGCGACTCTTCTCGACCGTCGTCGCCCGGCGGGGTTGACGTGGGTACCCACCTCGGGCGCTACCCTATGCGCTCCGGAGGTAACCCCCAGATGCGCGCGCTACGAATCGTCGC
Organism: Chloroflexota bacterium; assembly: GCA_016875715.1. GTDB lineage: Bacteria > Chloroflexota > UBA6077 > FW602-bin22 > FW602-bin22 > VGOZ01. Next base: position 20,234 of record VGOZ01000002.1, read on the forward strand.
CGAGAAGCAGGTCATCGTGCGGGATCGGCCGCGGCCGGTGCCCGGCGAGGGCGAGGTGCTCATCAAGGTGCGCGCCTCCGGCATCTGCGGCAGCGATTTGCACCCGTACCGGCACCCCACGCCCGGTCACCTGACCCAGGACTTCATCCCCGGTCACGAGCCGGCCGGCGACATTGTCGAGGTCGGCCCCGGAGTGGCCGGGTGGTCGGTGGGCGATCGAGTCGTCGTGTACTTCCGTCGGACCTGCGGCGAGTGCATCAACTGCCGTACCGGGCGTTCCGAGATCTGTTTCCATCGGATGGGCTCCTACGGGCATCTCAACGGCTACGACGGCTCCGATGCCGAGTTCATGGCCGTGCACACGCGCTGCCTCCTGCAGCTTCCCGAGTACCTGAGCTACGTCGAGGGCGCGATCATCGCCTGTCAGGCGGGCACCGCCTACTGGCCGCTGAAACGGCTCGGAGTCAGCGGACGCGACACTCTCGTGGTCTCCGGTCTCGGCCCGGTCGGCCTGCTCGCGATCCTGTTCGCGAAGCCAATGGGCGCGCACATCGTCGGCGTCGATCCCTCCGCCGGGCGACGCGAGATCGCCGCATCCCTGGGTGCCGACCACACGATCGACCCAACTGCCGGACCGGTCGGCGAGCAGATCCAGGCGATTGTGCCCGAGCGCGGTACATGCCTGATCGAAACCTCGGGATCGAGCGCCGCCCACGCGGTCATTGGCGAGCTCGTGCGCGCCGGCGGGACGGCCGCGATCGTGGGCCTCGGCAATCCCGAGTTCAAAATGCCGATGATGATGCTCGCCCACCGCGAATTGACCGTTTTCGGCAGCAGCATCTATCCGGATACGATGTTTGCGGAGATCTGCACCTTCATCCGCGATCGCGGCGTCAAACTTGAGAGGGTCGTCAGTCACTACATGCCCCTGGAGAAGGGGCCGGAGGCTTTCCAGATCGCGGAGCAGGCCACGTCGGGGAAGGTCTGCTTCACCTTCGACTGAGCGTCCGGGCGATGGGTCTTGAGGCGCGCGCAGCCCTGCTGGTGGACGGCGGCGAGATTGCCACCGGTCGGGCACTTCTGGAGACCGACGAGCTGTTCTTTCGCCCTACCGGAGCGCGTCTGCGCATCCCGCTCGCGACGATCCGCGGCGCTTCGGCCGAGGGCGCGCGACTCAGGATCCAGCGGGACGAAGGCGCGCTCGTGCTCGATCTCGAAGGACCAGCCCAGCGCTGGGTCGATCGTATCTTGCGGCCGCGGTCGCTTCTCGACCGCATGGGGCTACGCGCCGGGCAGCGCGTCCGCATCGCAGGAGTCACCGATGAGCCCTTCCTGCGCGATGCGCGCCAGGCTCTCGCCGTCGTCGACGACGCGGTCGCGCCGATCGATGTACTGATCCTCCAGATCGAGGATCCAGGCGGACTCGCCGGCATGGGCGCCGCGATCGGACCCGTCCCGCCGGCGGCCACCTGGCTGATCACACCGCGTGGACGGGCGGGTTTGGGCGACACGGCGGTGCTCGGGGCCGGCCGAGCGCACGGACTCGTCGATACTCGGGTGGCGCGCTTCTCAGCGACCCACACCGCGACCCGGTTCAGTCGCCCGCACGTGGGACGGGCCGCCTCCGCACCAGACTTGGCCTCGCCCTCCGCCTGAGGCGCGATCGGGCGCTCCAGCCGTCGGCGCCCGGTCATGGCGCTGCCCCCTTTCTCCAGCATCTCCAGGTGCTCGAGAGGAGCGGCGTCGTCCGAGTATCCCGGAGCGGCAGAGCGGGCGCGCACTACCGGGCGGTCGCGCTGCACCCGAACGCCGACAGTCGCGGCCGACACGAGGCGAGGGGTTTCCACGATGGGTGGGGCCAGGCCTTTGCCCAGATGGTGGAACTGCGGTGCCCCGGACTCGACTGAGGCACCGCGAGCGGGACCGGCGGCTTCCCGCCCGCCCCGCCTGGCTCCGCACCGACCGGTTCTGACGCACGTCGAGGCCGGCCGTGGGCCGGAAGTCCGCGACTCCCTTCGCGGTACGCCCTCTAGCCCATCGTGTTCGCCGCCTCCGGCTTCACCCGGTAGATGACACGCTGCTCGCCCTCACGGCGGGGGTAGTTGCGGTCGCCCCAGTACTTCTCGCGCAACGAGCAGATGTTGTCAAAGGCGCCTTCCTCGGTCTCATCGACCACCTGGCCCCGGATCTGGATGTAGCGGTACGGGTTCTTCGGATCCTGAACCGAAAGCGCGACCTTCGGGTGGCGATGGAGGATGCGGTCCTTCACCCGCCGCCGCGCCGTGTTGAAGATGATGTGCTCGCCGTCATAGTCGAACCACATCGGCGTCACGTGGGGCGTGCCGTCCTTCGTCACCAGCGCGAGCGAGGCGAAAGCCTTCGCCTCGCGCCCGAGGATATCGAGAAACCGCTCTGGAATCGCGTTTGCCATGTGATGTCTCCTTCCGCCTGGTAGAGAGGATGAGGATAGACACGCGTTTCGCCACGCGCCGCCACGGCTATCCCGGCCGGAGGCGGAACTCGTCAAAGCAGGGCCAGCGGGACGCATCCTCACCGGACATCTCGGCGGCGAACCCGGCGCGGACGGCGTCGGGCGGACGTTCGATCGGGACGCTAACGTGCTTGATCCGGTACGGCATGAGGCCATCCTAGCCGACGGCCTGCGCCGGCCGTCTTGAACGAATCGGACACCCGGGCGGCTGCACGCCGCCGCCGTTTTCCGACTTTCTGTTGGAGTCATAGGAACGGGTGTTCTGCTCTGTAAGGTAGCTAGCGCCAGGGTAGTCGGCTGTGTCGGGAACGCCCCCACGACTAGATTGGCCTTCTCGCAGCGCCCCCAGCGGGAGAAGGAGCACCGACGTCGCCAGGGCGCGCGCCGCGCACCCGGACGCCGTATCCTGCGCGCGGGCCATCAGTGACCCCGCAACGAGGAGGTTCGGACTTGCTGCGGTCGCTCCACTGGCGGACGTGCGCTGCTCGCCGACGACGCGCCCGTGCAGCTGGACGAGGTGCGCCGCCGGACGAGCCGGCCAGCGAGCCGCTGCACGACGGGTTCGCCGAGGCCGAGCTGGCTAGGATGCTACGTCTACGCGCTGCGCGATCCGCGCACCGAGGTCATCTTCTACGTCGGGAAGGGCAAGGGCGACCGCGTCTACCAGCACGCGCGGCACGCCAAGCGGGTCGACGCGGCAGAAACGCCAGAACAGCTCAAGCTCAGCCGTATCCGCGAGATACTCGCCGGGGGCCACGAGGTCGGCGTCGAGATCATTCGCCACGGTATGGACGAGGCGGTCGCCTACGAAGTCGAAGGCGCGGTGATCGACGCCCGCGCTGTGGCCGGCGTCGGTCTCACCAACGCCGTTTCCGGGCATGGGCTCGCGCGGGGTTGGCGCCCGCTCGACGACATCGTCGCGAGGTACGCGGCAAGACCTGCCGAGATCGCACCCCAGCACCGCGTGATCCTCATCCGGATCAGGCGGCAGTACAAGGCCGGCATGCCGGCGGACGCGCTCTACGAGGCGACGCGGAAGTGGTGGGCGGCCGCGCCGGCGCGGCGCCGGCCCGAGTGGGCGTTCGCCGTCCACGACGGGATCGTGCGGGCCGTGTACACGATCGAAGGGTGGGAGCGGCCGCAGGAGCACGAGCGCGTCGGACGACTCAAGAACCGGTGGGCGTTCTTCGGCCGACGCGACGAACCCATGGAGGATGTGTACCTCTGGACGGACGTATCGCGGTACCTGCCGCGGGGCGCCCAGAACCCCACCCGGTACGTCCATTGCTGAGCTCGTACGTGGCCGCAGGCGGTTGGCAACGTTGAGCGCTCCCGTCGAGCAGCGTCCGGTCGTGCGACCGGAGCACCACCGCGCGGTGGACTACATGGAATCGGAGGGGTTCCGCGCGGTGATGGCGGTCTTCGACGCGCACCGCGCCGAGACGGGCGGGGTCTATTACCGGCCTGTCGCCGGCGGGATCTGCGTCATCGACCTGTCGCCGGCCTCGCGAAAGACTCGCATCGGCGTGGGGCGGGCGCCCGTGCGGCCGGGAACAACGGCGGACGAGGTCGCGCGCGGCATGCCGGCGCGCCTCGCGTACCTGCGTCAGGCGCGCGACCGGCAGGCGCGGGACTCGAAGGAGGTGCAGATCGAGGCCGCCCTCATCGGTCACGCCCTCGGGGCCGGCTTGCGGTTGCCGGCGCCGTTGGACCCGAGCCTGCGCTTCGTGCACAGCCAATGGCGCATCGAGCCGGCGGCGGGGAAGGGGGCACGTTTCACCGACCTCATCGCGGTGGACACCGCGACGGCGGCGCTCGCGATTATCGAGCTGAAGAAGCGGCCCGACCCGCGCGCGCTGGAGCAGGCGAGCGGGACGCTCGAGCGGAACCTGCTCGCACCGGCGCCGCGCCTGCTGATCGTTCTCGGCGTGGGCGTCTATTACACCGGGTTGTTCCTGTTCCACGTCGCCTCGCTTCTGACGCTCGCCTTCCTCTTCCTGCACATCAACGTTCGGTGGACGCCGTCCGCTCTGGCGACCACCGGACTCGTTATCGTGCTGGTCGTGCTGTTGAGCGTCGGATTCGGGATCCTCTCCGCCGCCGTGATGCTGGCGTGGCGCGATGGCTCCCTGGTGATGATCGCGATCAATCGTCCGATGCTGCTGGTGAGCGGCGCCTACCTCCTGTTACCGACTATTCCCGAGCCCGTTCCGCACGCTCGCCTGGTTCAACCCCCTGGCGTAGGCGGTAGACGCGTTTCGAGGCAGCCTGACCGGGGTCACCGTCCTTCTGCCGCTAGAGCAGGCGATCGTCGTCCTTACCGTGGCGACGGTTGTGCTGATCGGCGCGGGTATCGCGTTGTTCGAGCACCTCATGGGCATCTGGTTGCGCACGGGGTCGCTCGACGCCCACTGACCGGCGACTGAATCAGACCGCGACATCCTCAAGGTGCTGCACGCAACTGAACGACGGCGCGAGGAGGCGGAACATCCGCTCGTCGGCGGTGACGTAGATGGCGCCATCGCGGATCGCCAGCGCGAGGTGGAGCGCCTCCGCGAACGGCCGATCGTGGCGGCTCGCCAGGAGCAGCGCCTCATCGGCCAGATCCTCGGAAGGCACGAGCGGGGGCAGGATCGCGTGGAGCACCTGGTGAACCTGCTGCGCGTGGTCGGCCGTCACCTCACCGGCGCGGACCTTGCGGCGGCAGATGCTCCCCAGTTCGGCGACGAGCACGTCCGGTGCACGGAGGGAGAGCGTCTGCGCTGCCCAGGCGTCGAAGAGGCGCAGCGCCGTCGCGGAGTCGGTCTCGTTGAAACCCCACTTGGCGACGGTCGCCGCGTCGACGACAACCGGGCTATCGGCCGCCACGCTCGGACCAGAGGAGCGACGCGCTATCGGTCGTCGCCTGGCCGGGCGCGACGCGCATGCGCAGCGCATCGAGCCGCCTCCGCTGTCGGCCGAGTTGCGCCGCACGCCGGGTCACCGCGGCGTGCTCGTCCAGTACGCTCACCAGATGCCGGTTGACGCTCCTCCCCTGGTGGTCGGCCTCGCCCCGCAGCGCGTCCAGCGTCGTTTCCGACAGACCCCGAATCGTCAGTACCGCCATGCCCGCACTCCTGATCGCGATGGCCCCAGAATAGAACAGATGATCTACTTAGTGCAAGCCCCTCTTTCGAGAGTCGCGGGAGTCCCGCTCGCCTCACCCCGCTGCCCGCGCGCCTCGAGGGCTGAAGACCGTGTCGCGGACTTCTCCCGCAGGCAGAGTCGAAGGGCGAGGTTGCTCTGCGGGCAGGCCCCCATCCCGGCATTGTCGCGCCGTCCATGCCACGTCCGATGCCGGCACCGGGCGCCCGATGCCCTCACCTCGCGACACGTGGGCGTCCTCGCGGTGGGAGTGAAACTTCAGCGCACCTGGCAGGGAGTGACGGTCTGCGGGCCGGCTGTTTGCCCCGGTCGCTAACCGCGCGGCCTGGGTGTCCCCGTAGCGGGCGCGACCGTCGGCGTACCGGGGCCGGGAGTGACGGTCGGCGTGCCGGGGCCAGGCGTGGGGGTTGCGGTGCCGGTGAGAGCGATCGCCGTCGCGGTAGCCGGGTTCGGCGTGCGGGTCGGGAACGGCGTGCGCTGATCGTCTGGCGCCATCCGCACCGGAGGGATCGGCGTGGGCGTCCCCTTCGGGAAGGCCGCTTCGATGGGCAGCTCCGGCGGTTTGTTCATCGTGCCCACCAGCGTGACGGAGCGTGACGGCAGGTAGTTGCTCTTCATCTTGAGGATCCGCTTCTCCGGGCCATCTCCGGTCACGGTGCGGCTCAGTTCGACAAAAAATCCATCGCGCGGCGCCTCGATGACGAGCGTGCGTCCCCAGGGCAGCGCCGGATCCGGCTGTAATACCGGCTCGGGGTCGGGCGCATTCGCGTTGGTGATAATCGGTTTGGCGACCTCGATCTGCCAGCCGGGCTTCCGCCCGTGCAACTCGAAGATGATGTTGTCACCCTCCACGCGCGCCTGGATCACGATCGGCGTCTTCGAACTATTGATCCACTTGAAGTCGACGTTGAACTCCTCGTCCACCGTCACATCCAGGCCGACGATCCCGCGGGACGCGTAGGAGGGGATCCAGTAGAGGTGCCAGTACCGCTCCTCGAGCGGGTAGCCGGCCCAGAACACCGCCTGAAAGAGCGTCGTGGAGACCTGGCAGATCCCGCCGGCGATCGAGGGAACGGTGCGGATACCCTCCTCGGAGTTCGTGATGCCGTAGCCCCATTTGAACCCCGCGTCCAGGGTTGTCGGCCCGACCGCGCGGTTGAACGAGAACACATCTCCGGGCGCGACAACGTAGCCGTTGAGACGGCTCGCCGCCAGGGTCACGTTATGGCGCTTCTCGGGGATCGCCCCGCCGAGCGGCGTGGAGCCTTTCTCGATCAATTCCGAGACCTCGAGCGATGGCGCGCTGTCCGGGCCGTACCTGGGTGGTATCGCCCGCACGGGCAGGATGACCAGACGTGACTCCTCGTCGAGCGCCCTCTGGAAGGCCGCCAGCGCGCCATTGTGGTCGAGTTGTTGTCCGGGTTTGCCCGGATCGATGACCTTCGCGCGTCCGGCCTCGATGCTGAAGCGCGCGTTGACCGGCTCCGTCTCAATGACCGGCGCGAACTTCTTCAGAAAGGCTTCGAGCACCATCTCGTCGGGGACGAGCCGGGCGGGAACGCCGGGTCTCGCGGGCGCGATAGCGAGAACGGAGGCGAAGTCCTTTCGATTGAACGTCCAGAAGCGGTCGTCTCGCCGCGCGGTGAGGTACGGCGGCGCGCCGTCCAGCAGGCGATTGGCCCGCGCGAATGCCACGGAGGTCAGGTCGTCGGCCACCCGGATCGGCACCGGCGTCATCGGCAGGTCGGCTCGCGGTTCGGCTCGATCGATCGCTGCCAGGATCCGTTCCCGCGCGAGCGGGCGATCGACATCCTCGCCAGGACGTGCCGGCACGCGGGTGACGCGGCCGTCGGCGCTGATGCGCAGGTCCGCGTCGATCGGCTCGCGTCGGCTCGCGCGCGATGCGAGGTCGATCAGTCGGTCCATCGCCGCGTCGTCGCGCGGGCGGTGGAGGCGCGGCCGGCCCTCCTCATACGCGACGGTGAAGCCGAGTTCCCGCGGGCTAGTACGTAGCTGCACGAGCCCTAGGCCGACGGCGAGCGGCCGATCCAGCATCGCGTTCGCGGCGGCGACATCCGGCGTGGGCGTGGCGGGAACAGGAGTAGGCACGAGGGGCTTCGACGCCGAGGACGATGCGGCCGCCGTCGCGGTGGCGGCCGCGCCGGGTGGCACGTCGCCTCCCGGCAAGCGGAAGCCTGGCGCACAGGCGAGCGCGCCGGTGATGCCGAGCGCGGCGATCATCCGCCGCCGTGAGATCGCGTGCCGTCGTCCCATCAGTAGCCGCGCCCTTTGTCGACCACGTTATGGTAAACACCGCCTTCCACAAGCGCCCGCAGGTTCGCGATCGCGATGTCGACGCCGCGCTGTCGCGTGCCCGGCGTGCTGGCGCCGTTATGCGGCGTCACGATTGCGTTCGGCAAGTCCCAGAACGGGCTGTCGGCCGGGAGCGGTTCGGTTGTGTGGGCGTCGAGGCCGCCGCCGGCGATCCATCCCTCGCGGAGCGCGCGCAGAAGCGCCGCCTCGTCGGCGATTCCCCCGCGCGAAAAGCAGATGTAGAAGGCCGAGCGCTTCATCGCCCGGAACTCCGCCTCGCCGAGCATGCCGCGCGTCTCCGGCGTGAGCGGCGCGGTGACGACGACGAAGTCGGAGCGGCCGAGGAACTCGTGGAGCCGCTCCCGGAATCGCGGCGCGCCGGGTCCCGGATACTGCTCGTCGACGTTCGGCGTCGCCGTATCGCTTTGCCGCATCCCCAGGACCCGCATGTGGAACGCCTGGCACTTCAGGGCGAGATCCTGGCCCGAATGACCCAGACCGATGATGCCGCACGTGAGGCCGTTCAATTCGGGGTGGTTCCAGTGGTCCCATCGATGCGCGGCCTGAGCGCGGGCCCATCGCCGCGCATCGCGGTTGAGCATCAGCATCAGCATCATCGCGTGCTCGGCCAGGGGGATCGCGCCGTTACCTTTGCACGAGGTGACGACGATGGGGCTCGCCACGATCTCCGGGATCATCAATCGGTCCGGTCCGGCCGCCCAGCTCTGGATGAGCTTCAGCCGTCGCGCGCGGCGGAACGCCTCCGGGCTCAGTTCGGAGCAGACGATCGCGTCGGCCTCCTCGATCGCGGCCTCGAACGCATTCTGCTGGGCGAAACGGCGCAGATCGTGATCTGGCAGCGCGGCGACAATCTGGTCCCACTGCGGCTCGGTGAGCGTCCCGGTGATGAGGATCGTCGCGCGCTGAGCGCCGGCCACCGTGGTCGGTTCCCTCGTTATGGTGCAACGGAGTGTAGGGCGCGCGGCGTGAGGGTGTCGCGAAACGCAGCGTCCAGCCCGCCTTTCTCCCTCTCCCGTCGCGGCGGGAGAGGGGCTGGGGTGAGGGTGCCTCCGCCAGCGGCGCGACGCAGGCGGTCCACAGCGCACCCGGACGGAGGATCGCCGCCCTCACCCTCCGCTTCGCTCCACCCTCTCGGCGGACGCGGGCGACGGCTGTCTGACGCTGTTGGGATGGGCGCCTGTACGGTCCCGTCGTGTCGTCGGTGACCGAGCGGCTCGCATTCGCGGTTTCCGCCCCACCCGTGGGGGCGACCAGATTCACATGGAGCGCCCCGGTGGCCGCGGCGTCCGTCGCCCGCTGCACCGGCGCTGTCCGACCCGGTGCCGTGGCCTGGGCCGCTACCCGCCATCGACGACGCACTCGGGTACACTGCGCGCCGCCTGGAGGAATAGATGCAGTACCGTGCGCTCGGTGACACTGGCCTGACCGTCTCCGCGATCGGGTTCGGTTGCTGGGAGATGGGTGGAGATCACTATGGCGGCACCGACGACTCCGAGGTGACGCGCGCAATCCACCGCGCGATCGACCTGGGCGTCACGCTCTACGACACGGCCCCGAACTACGGCTTTGGCGGCTCCGAGATCGTGCTCGGCAAGGCGCTGGGCGCGAAGCGGAAGGACATCCTCCTCGTCTCCAAAACCTGTATCTCGTGGGACCCTGTCACCTTCACCTCGAAGTTCGACGGGCGCTATTCCACGGTCAAGCGGCTTAACGAGGAGAGCCTCAAGCGTCTGGGCACCGATTATCTCGACCTGCTGCTCATCCACTGGCCGGATCCGGAGACGCCGGTTGAGGAGACGATGAAGGCGCTCGACGAGATCCGCCGTGAGGGGAAGGCCCGCCACATCGGCGTTTCCAATTACTCGCCGTACGAGTTGCGGCGGGGGCGCGCCGCAGCGCCGATCTGCGCCAATCAGGTCGGCTTCAACATGTTCGACCGGCGGTGGCAGAAAGCGATGTTCCCCACCGCGCGCGAACTGGGCATCGGGATCATGGCGTACGGACCCATGGCGCACGGTCTGCTCACCGGCACGATGCGAAAGGGGCACGTCTTCGGCGAGCACGACTGGCGGCGCCACGGCATGCTATTCGGACAGCGTCTGTTCGGGCCGAACCTCGATCAGAACCTCGACGTCGTCGAGCGGCTCAAGGGAGTGGCCGCTCGGGCGGCGACGACCCTGCCGCGCCTGGCGCTCGCCTGGGTGCTCCACGATCCGACCGTTTCGGTGGCACTCAGTGGCTGCCGCAACGTGGCCGAGATCGAGGAGAACGTCGAGGCCCTGGCCGTCGCCCTCTCGCCCGCCGTGCTGGCCGAAATCGACGAGATCCTCAAAGGCGCGGCGGGCCAGGTGGAGGAGATCCCGGGACGACACCACCAGCTGCCAGCGGCCTGAGCCGGGCGGGGACGGATCGCGCCGCCTGGCGCGAACCGTCCCCCGGGCCGTCGTGGGTGACTACGAGTAGACGAGGACCGATCGGGCGACCTCGCCGCGATCGAGCAGGTCGAACGCATGGTTGATGTCGTCGAGGCCGAGCCGGCGCGAGACCAGCTCGCGCAGCTTCACCTTCCCGCCCATGAACAGGTCGACGATCATTGGCAGGTCGACTCGCTGGCGTGAGCCGCCGAACGAGCTGCCGGAGAGCACTCGCTCCTGGACGAGCAGCGAGGGGTCGATCGTGATCTTCGAACCGTGGGGTGACACGCCGATGACGTACGCCTCGCCGCCGCGGTGGAGACAATCGAGCATGGTCTCGATGACGCGCGGCGCGCCGATTGCCTCGAAGGCGTAGTCGGCGCCGAAACCGCCGGTAATCTCGCTCACCCGGCGCACCGGGTCCTCGGTGGACGCATTCACCTGATGGGTTGCCCCGAACTCCTCGGCCAGCCCCAGCTTGTACGGCAGGCGATCGACAGCGATGATCCGTCCTGCTCCGGCGAGTTCGGCGGCCTGGATAACATTGAGGCCGACGCCGCCGCAGCCGAAGACGACCACCGTCGATCCCGGTTTCACCTTCGCGCGGTTGAGGACAGCGCCCATTCCTGCCGTAACGCCGCAACTCACCAGGCAGATCACGTCCAGCGGCGCGTCCTTGCGGATGGGGATGACACCTTCCTGCAGGAGTACCGCACGGGTGGAGAAGGAGGAGACCTGGAGGAAGTGGTTCACCGCCGAGCCGTCGCGACGGCGGATGCGACTTGTCCCGTCGAGCATCAGATGGCGCGGCCGATCGCGCAGCGCGCACAGGTTCGGCCGCCCGATCGAGCAGTAGTGGCAGGTCCCGCAACTGGGGATATAGCTCGTCAGCACATGGTCGCCGACGGCACAGGTCGTCACCCCGGGCCCGACCGCCTCGACGACGCCCGCGCCTTCGTGCCCGAGAACGACGGGCAAATCGTGCCGCATGTCGCCGGTGATCACGTGCAGGTCGCTGTGGCACACCCCGCTGGCGACATAGCGGACCTGCACCTCGCCCGGGCCGGGCGGTAGCACGGCGATCTCCTCGATGGACAGGGGCGCCTTGACCCGATCGAGAATCGCCGCCCGTCCGGAATACTCTGGCACGGTCATCTCTCCTGACGCGGATGTGGCCGCAGAATAGACGAGCCAGGGGTGCGGCGGGGCCGGACGACAACGCCGTAGGGGCGCTGCGTGCGCGCGACTACCATGCTCCCATGTCCGGGCCCGATGCGCTCGCCCGCCTCTACGCCGCAACCGCCTCGCTGGCGAGAGGTAGCACCGACGAGCGGGAGGTGCTCGGACAGATCGCCCGCTCGGCGGCGGAACTGCTGCGCGCGCCCTACGCAGCGGTCGGGATCGTCGACGATCACGGTGACCTGCGCGAGTTCGTCGTCCACGGCCTGACCGACGATGAGTACGCGCGCCTCAAGGATCACCCACCGATCGGGCGCGGCATCCTCGGCGCGCTTCTCCGCGAGGGTAGACCCCTCCGCCTCGACGATCTGACCCGCGATCCTCTCGCGGCCGGCTTCCCGATCCATCACCCGCCGATGCGCGCGTTCCTCGGCCTGCCCCTCCATCTCGACGGCCGGGTCATCGGCCGCCTCTATGCGACGCATGCGCGTGCGGGTGTCTTCGACGAGGACGACGAACGCCTGGCGATGGGCTTCGCCGCCGCAGCCAGCGTCGCGATCGGCAACGCACGGCTCGCCACCTCGCTCCGCGCCCAGACCGACGCCGCGGTGCTGGCCTCCAGCCAGTTGTGGGCCGTGCTCGATGCCCTCGAACAGGGCGTCATCGTCACCGATCCCGCGGGCACGATCGTCGTCGTCGGCGACCGCATCGCCGGACTCGTCGGGGCCTCCTCCCCGCTCGCTGGCCAGAACGAGGAGGTGCTCGCGACGCTTCTCGCCGCGCCAGATGTCCTGCTCTCGGCGATCGCGCTCGAGCGCGCTCAGCCCCGCATCACCGATTCGGACGAACTCACTCTCCAGGCGTTTGACCGCACGCTGCGCCGCTACAGCGCGCCGGTGCTCGCGGTGGACGACACCCTCCTCGGCCGCGTTTCGGTGTATGCCGACGTGTCGCGCGAGAGGATCATCCAGGAGCAGATTGTCTCGGTGGAACGGCTGCGCGCGACCGGCGAGATGGCCTCTGGTCTGGCCCACGATTTCAACAACGTCCTGGCGACGATCCTCGGCCGAGTCGAGCTCCTCCTCGGCCAGGTCACCGACGCCACGCTCATCGAGAACCTCGCCGCCGTCCAACGCGCGGCGCGCGACGGCGCGGCGACGGTCGCGCGGATGAGGGAGTACGGCCGCCCGCTCGATCAGGCGACATTCCAGCCGTTCGCCCTGGCCACAGTCATCGCCGAGGCGATCGAGTTCACGCGGCCGCGCTGGCGCGAGCAGGCGGTGCGCGAGGGCCGGACGATCGAAATCGAGACCCATCTGACGCCCACGCGCCCGGCGCTGGGCGAGGCGCCCGCGTTTCGCGATGTGCTCGTCAACCTGATCTTCAACGCGGTGGATGCGATGCCCCACGGCGGCACCATCGCGATCGGCCTGGCGCCAGCCGGCGGCGGCGCGGAACTGACCATCCGCGATACGGGCATGGGGATGACGCCGGCGCTGCAGCGGCGGATCTTCGAACCGTTCTTCACCACGAAGGGGGAGCGCGGCTCGGGCCTCGGACTGGCGATGGTGCGCAAGGTGATCGCCTCGCTCGGCGGCCACATCGACGTCACCAGCGCCCCGGGCGATGGCACGACCTTCACCATCTGGCTGCCGGCGACGGATCGTCCCGCCCCGACGACGGCGGCCCAGAGCACCGCCGATCAGCGACCCCGCCGACTCGGGCGTATCGTCCTGATCGATGATCAGACGGACGTGCGGGACACCGAGGCGATGCTCCTGCGCGCCGAAGGACACGACCTGCGCGCGTTCAGCGATCCTGCCGTAGCGCTCGGCGCGATCGATGAGGACCCGCCCGACCTCGTTATCACGGACCTGGGAATGCCTGGTTTGACGGGGTGGGACGTGGCGCGGGCGCTCCAGGCGCGCCATCCTGCCCTGCCGGTTATCTTCCTCACGGGATGGGGACGCGAGTTGACGGCGGCGCAATTGCGCGAGGGCGGGGTGAGCGGCGTCATCCCCAAGCCAATGGATCTCTCCGAGGCGCGAAGGGCGATCGACGCGGCGTTGCCGCACGGCGATCAACCGCTCCGGGTCCTCATCGCGGACGATTCGGCGGCGTTCGCTGCGGTCCTCGCCCTGCTCTTCCGCCAGGCCGGGCACCACGCTCGGACAGCCGCGACCGCGGACGCGGCGCTCGGGATTCTCGCCACCGACCGCCACGACCTGATCGTGCTGGATGCCAATCTCCCCGCAGCGCTCGATCTCGCGCGCAAGCCGCACGCCGGCGCGCCTCTCCTCTGCGTAGCAAGCGGGAGCCCCGAGGGAGAGATGACCGATCTTGTGCCCGGAGCGGCCCTCTACGTCGAGAAAGTGCGCGTCCCGGAGCGTCTGGACGAGATCGTGCGACGGACCCGTGAGCGCGAGGTGGCGGCACATGTCTGAGATCCCTGCCGCCGACCTGCGCGCACTCCTGCACGACCTGCACAGTACTGCGGCGCAGGACGCCGCGACCGCGCGGATCGCCCTCACGATCTGGCGCCAGGCGCGCGACCGGGGCAATGACGCGCTGGCGAAGACCGCGGCTGCGGATATCGAAGCCGCGCTCGAGAGCTTGTTCATTGCGCTGGCGCGAATCGAGGCGCGCGGCAAGGAGATCCTTCGTGACCGAGCCTGAAGCGGCTTCGTCGGCCGCGCGTCTCGGAGCCTGAAGACGAGGCGTACAGGGTACTCCGATCGTTTTAGGGGGTATACCCTGAGGAAGAGTGGTCGGTCGATGAGGATCATCAGGGCATCGGTCGAGGCGAGATCTCTCAGGAGGAGGCAATACTCAGATGGCACAGTTCTCGTCGCTTCTTCGCGGTGGCGTCCACGTCGAGGATCCGCCGATCGCGAAGTTCCTGTTCAACAGTTCGGTCGCGGCCTGGCTCTGGCTGGTGGTGCGCGTGTACTTGGGCTACCAATGGCTCGACGCAGGGCTCCACAAGGTCGGCGAGCCGGCCTGGGCGTTCGGCGGCGGTTCGGCGATCCTCGGCTACTGGCAGCGCGCGGTGGCGATCCCCGCGCCGCCGGCACGGCCGCTGATCACCTACGACTGGTTCCGCGCGTTCCTGCAGTGGCTCATCGATATCCAGGCACAGACCTGGTTCGGCGGCCTGATCGCATGGGGTGAGGTGCTCGTCGGCGTGGGCCTCATCGTGGGTGCGCTGGTCGGCATCGCGGCATTCTTTGGCGCGCTTATGAACATGAACTTCATGCTCGCCGGCACCACGAGCAGCAACCCGGTTCTGTTCCTCCTCGCGGTCGGCCTGATGCTTGCCTGGAAGAACGCGGGTCTCATCGGCCTGGACCGGCTCCTGCTCCCGATGCTGGGCACGCCGTGGCCTTCCCAGGAGCAGGCCGCCGCGCTGAGGTCGGCGACCATCCACGCCTAACCGTTCCGCGCTCGCCTCGAATGGCCGGGGTCCCCATCGGGGACCCCGGCCTCTTGCTCTGGAATCGGCAGCTCTCGGTCTCCGGCTGGAGTCACCGAACGCGAACGCGATAGCCAGTCCGCCCAACCGCCCGGAGCGGGCGCCAGGATCGGACGCACGGCGAGGGACCCACCCGGCGCCGTTCGGGGACCCCGCTGGCCGACGCACCGCTCGTGGTGCCGAAGTGTCGACCTTCGCCCGCCGCAGTGGGAGGGATGGAGCGACGCGGAGGTGAGGGCCGCCCTCAGCCGCCGGCGGACTCGGGTTTTCCCCTGATGGCGCGTCCCCTGAATTCCCGTACCGTCCTCGACACGATCCACAGACAGATGTGAGGTCGCAGGCGTCCCAGGACGCACACGAGGAGGTGGAGTTCTCACAATGGCAACGATCACCCGTCCCCCGGTCGAGCCCGGCGCGCCCTCCGGTGGACCCGGTAAGCGAGGCGGCATCTCCGTCGGTCCGCTGCTCGCATTTGTCGGTGTCATCGCGATCCTGCTCATGGCCGCGATGGTGGCGATGAACTACATGCTCCTCAGCGGCCGGGGCGCAGCCGGGCAGGTCGCCGTGGCCGCGCCGACCACGAAGGTGGGTCCGTCGGCCATCTCAGTCGTTGCTACTGAGTTCAAGTTCACGCCTGCTGAAGTGACGATCCCCGGGCCGGGCGATCTGACGGCCACGATCGACAACAAGGGTCTCATCGAGCACGACCTGGTGATCGAGGGGATCGATGGGCGCGTGCTCGCGGCCGGTGGCGCGAAAGCCAGTGGAGTCTTCAAGCTCGCGAAGAACGGCGTCTACAACTTCATCTGCACGATCCCTGGCCACAAGGAGGCCGGTATGGTGGGTCGGCTGGTTGTGGGCACGCCGGAGCAGACCGCCGCCAAGCCAGATCAGATCGCCTATGGCCCTGGACCGGCCGCAGTGGTCCAGCCCCCCGTGAGCCTGAAGCCCGCGGACGCCGCCGCGAAGCCGCTGCCGCTCCCTCAGGTCGCAGCGCCAGTCAACCGCACCGCTCCTGCGAACGTGAACGTCACAATCGAGACGCAGGAGATCACCGCGAAACTGGCCGATGGCGTCACCTACACGCTCTGGACCTTCGGGGGCACGGTGCCGGGTCCGATGGTCCGCGTGCGCCAGGGCGATACCGTCACCATGACCCTGAAGAACAACGCCTCCAGCAAGGTGACCCACTCGATCGACTTCCACTCGGCGACCGGTCCCGGTGGCGGGGCAAAGGTGACCCAGGTGCCGCCGGGTCAGGAGGCAACGTTCTCGTTCAAGGCTCTCAACCCCGGCGTCTACGTCTACCACTGTGCCACGCCGATGGTCGCGCATCACATCGCGAATGGGATGTACGGCCTGATGATCGTCGAGCCGCCCGGCGGCTATCCAAAGGTCGATCGCGAGTTCTACGTGATGCAGGGTGAGTTCTACCTCGCCGGAAAGCGGGGCCAGGAGGGGCACCACGAGTTCTCGATGGAGAAGATGCTCAATGAGGAGCCGGACTACGCGCTGTTCAACGGCAGCGTCGGTGCGTTGACCAACGGTGCGATGAAGGCGCGCGTCGGCGAGACCGTGCGTATCTTCTTCGGCGTCGGCGGGCCGAACCTCACGTCCAGTTTTCACGTCATCGGCGAGATCTTCGATCGGGTCTATCCCGAGGGTGCGAGCGAGTTCATGACCAACGTACAGACGACGCTCGTGCCGACCGGAGGCAGCGCGGTCGTCGATTTCAAACTGGAGGTGCCCGGCAACTACGTGCTCGTCGACCACAGTCTTGGCCGCCTGGAAAAGGGTCTGGCCGGCATCCTGGAGGTCGAGGGGCCGGCGAATCCGGAGGTCTTCAACCCGATCAACCCCTTGCCGAAGCCCTGAGCCGATAAGGGCGACGACAGGGAGGTCCGTCCGGGCCTCGCGCCTATCCGGGCAAAACCCGGATGCCTGGTGGGCCCCAGCATCGTGCAATCCCGTGGAGAGGGGGGCTTGTCGCAAATGATGCGCCTTGCGGCGATGGTCGTACTCGTCGCACTGCTCGCGGCCTGCGCTTCGGCGATGCCGCCATCGGCTGCCACGGCGATCCCCGACCTGACGATCACGATCCCGCCCGGCGCGGCGCTCGCCGAGATGTCCGGCGCGGTCAGCGTCGCCATGCCTTCCACGCTCCGCGTCGTCGTCGGCCAGCGCATCCTGGTGCGGAACGACGACCAGGCGATGCACTATTTCCTGGAGCGGCCGATCGCACCCGGCGATACGCTCGTCCAGACGTTCGCCAGCGCGGGCACGTTTCGCTTCGCCGGAATGCGCAGTTGCTCCGTAGGGCAGATCTCAAGCCTGACCGTCGAGGTCCTTCCCGGAGGTGTCGCGTGAGGACGCCGACCCTGCGCGTGCCCGACACAGCTTTCGAGTCCGACAGTCGTGCCCCGGGCCGCGCCACGAGGGTGGGGCGATGGATCGTTGCCGCCCTCGCCGCTCTGGCCGGAGCGGCGGCATTGGGCGGGCTGGCCGTCTTGCTCCAATGGGGGCCGTTCGCGCCGCCCGCGCCGTGGAATGGGGGTGCGATCGACCCGGCCCACGATGTAGGCGCTCTGACTCTCCTGCGCGCCGATGGCGTTCCTTTTCGGGAGACCGACCTGATCGGCCGGACGACGCTGTTCTTCTTCGGCTACACCCGCTGCCCGGATGTCTGTCCGCTGGCACTGGCGCACGCCGCGCAGGTGGTGCGCGCGATGGGCGCGGATGGTGTGGGGCTGGACGTGTACTTTGTGACCGTCGATCCGGAGCGCGATACACCAGACCACCTGCGTGCCTATACCGCCAACTTCGGGCCTCGGGTCGTCGGACTCACGGGCACTGCCAGCCAGTTGGCCGCGGCCTACCGCGCCTTCGGCGTCGTGTCGGCAAGACGCCCGATCGAAGGACGTGCGGATGACTACTCGGTGGATCACAGCACGTACGTCTACCTTCTCGATGCGACGGCGCGCGTTCGCCTGATCTACGGATTCGATCAGAATCCCGCCGGATTGGCGGAGGACGCGCGCCGGCTGATGCGCGAGCAGGTCGTCCGCGTGACGGGTGGGTGGACGCGAGCGGTCGCCCCGGGGATGACCGCCGGTGGCTTTCTCTTGATAGAAAACCGCGGCGCGGCCGATCGCCTCATCGGAGCGCGTTCCGACGTCGCGGACCGGGTGGAGATTCACCGTACGACGATCGAGAACGGGATGGCGCGGATGGAAAAGGTGTCCGTACTGCCATTGCCGTTCGGTTCCACCCGCCTCGAGCCGGGCGGCCTGCACCTGATGCTCGTGGATGTGCGCCGTGCGCTGGCCGCCGACGAACGGATCGCGGTGACGCTCACTTTCGAGAACGCGGGAGAACTGCCGGCGGTGCTCGTCGTGCTGCCAGCGGGCGCCGCGATGCCGCCGGCGGGGACGGGGCGATGAGGGTTCCCACACTCCTCCGGGCGCCGGTGTCCCCCGAGCGCCGCCATCCGGGTAAAGCCCCGACGCCGCGCGCCAGGTGCCTCGCGATGATGCGACCGACAGGAGTTGCGCGCCGCGAGCGCTCGATCCCAACGGAGGTGCGAAGGTGATCCAGGATAGCCGGCACACCATCATCGTCCCGCTCGACGGATCAGACCTGGCTGAGCACGCATTGGGCGCAGCGCTGCGTCTGGCCCCTCCCATGCGTGCGGCGCTGCTACTGCTCCGCGTCGTGCCCGAGTTTCCGCCCGACGAGCGCGTGCGTCAGGCAGCATCGGTCGAGGCCGGCGACGCCTACCTCGCGCCGCTCGCTGAGCGGGTCCACGAGTTAGGGCTGCCCGTGCAGATCGTCACCTGCGCGGGAAACGCGTGGGAGAAGATCGTCGAGAACGCGATCGCCTGGCACGCCTCCCTCATCGTGATGGGAACGCACGGTCGGGGCGCGGTCGACCGCCTGCTCCACGGTTCGGTCGCTGATGCGGTCGTGCGTCACTCCGCGATCCCCGTGCTGCTGGTGCCGGCGCGCGCGGAGCATCACGCCACACTGGACGGCGATTGCGTGCTCGTGACCGTGGATGGGTCGGCATTCGCCGAACGCGCCCTGAGCGTTGGGGCTGAGATCGCGCGGGAACTGACCGCGCCGCTCTTCATCCTGCGGGCGTCGTTCTGGGATCCAACGCCGACCAACGGCCTGGCTCCCTCGATGAGCGCGATCGATCTGATGGAGCAGGAATCGAAAGAGTACGTCGAACGGCTCGTCGACGAAGTGCGCCGCGCGGGTATCGATGCCCGCGGCCGCTCGATCTTCTCACCGGCGGCCCGCGCGATCGTCGAGATGGCCGAGGAAGCAAACGCGGCGCTCATCGTGATGGCGACGCACGGCCGCAGTGGTCTCAGTCGCCTGACGATGGGCTCGATCGCCACCGAGGTCGTCACCCACGCGCGCCGCCCGGTACTGCTCGTGCGGGCGCAGGCCGCCGTCAACCCGATGCCCATCGTCGCCGGTCCCGCCGTGTCAATTCGGTAGTCGGGGATGACACGCGTCTTCCTCTGTGACGACCACGTTCTTCTGCGTGCCGGGCTCCGGGCGCTGCTCGCATCGGAGCCCGGCCTGGAGATCGTGGGCGAGGCCGGCGATGGTGAATCGGCGCTCGAACAGATCGCTGTCCTGCGGCCGGATGTGGCACTGATCGACATCACCATGCCGGGCATCGATGGGCTCGAGACCACGAGGAGGCTCTCGGCCCGGGCGCCGGATGTCCGCACGCTCATCCTCACCATGCACGATGACCCGGAGTATCTGTACCAGGCACTCGACGCCGGTGCAGCCGGTTACGTGATGAAGAAGGCCGCCGAGCGCGACCTCATTGAGGCGATCCATAGAGTGCAGACCGACGGCACATTCCTCGCTCCGGCCGTGCATAGAAAGCTCGCCGCCGACTACATCGCGCGGCGCGACCGAGGCGAACTGGTTGGCCCGGTCGAGCACTTGACCCCGCGGGAGGAGGAGGTCCTTCGTCTCCTCGCCCAGGGGTACACAAACATGGAGATCGGCGAGACCCTTGTGATCAGCGTCAAGACCGTGGAGACGCACCGAGCCCATATCCTGGACAAGCTTGGCCTGCGAAAGCGGGCGGAGCTTGTGCGCTACGCCAGGACGCACGGCCTGCTTGCCTGATGAAGGCTCGGCTCACCGCCACCCGCGACCTGTCCTCAGCGGCGCCGGTGACAGCAATGTCCTGGGCCGACCGCGCCGCCGCGCTCCTTCGCGTGCCGCTGGCGCTGAAGCTGATTGTTGCCAACGGCGCGCTCTTGCTCACCGTCGCCGGCACCGTCGCCTACGTCGATCGGATGGCTTTCGGCGCCGCGGTATCCGTGACCGCGGTTCCCGGCATCGCGGTGGTCGCCCTCTTCGGCATGATCGCGGCCACAGGCGTGAACGCGCTGCTCGTGCGCTGGGCGCTTGCTCCCCTTCGCGAACTGGAGCGTGTGGCCACTGCGGTCGAAAACGGCGACCTGCTTGTGCGCGCCCGGCTCGGTCCGATTCGCGATCGGCAGACAGAGCGCATCGGGGCGCTGGCAAACCGAATCCTCGATGCCCACGATCAGCACCGCCACCAGATAGAAGCCGCCGCCGCCCAACTCTCCCGGCTGAGCGCCCGGGAGATGGAAACTCGAGAGGTCGAGCGCGGCGAAGTGGCTATCGAACTGCGTGAGGAGATCGGGCAGGTTCTCACCGCCATCACTGTCGCGTTGCAGGCGCTCGTCAACGAGATCGACGCCGGCGGCCCGCTCGAATCTGCCCAGATTCGCGATCGGGTCGCCGAACTCATCGTCCTGGCCCGTGATTCGCACGAGAGGTGCCTGCGGCGCGCTCAGGGGCTCCGCCCGAGTGTGCTGGATGACCTGGGTCTCGTGCCGGCGCTCCGTTCCGCCATCGCACGCTTCGGTGCGACGCACGGCCTGGACATCGTCTTCACCGTGAGCGATCCACCGCCTCGCCCGCCACGTCACGTGGGCACCGCCCTCTATCGTGTTGTGGAGGAGGCAATCGCCAACACGGTGCGCCACGCCGGCGCGACACACATCGACGTGGACCTCGTCGTCGATGACGGCGCTCTCCGCGTCGCGATCGTCGACGATGGGCAGGGGTTCGATGCAACGCGATCCCTCGACCCGCGGATGCTGGGAATCGCCGCGATGCGTCAGCGGGTTAAGGCGCTGGGTGGGGAACTCGCTCTCTGGAGCGAGGTGGGCGAGGGGACCCGCGTTGAGGCAAGCGTACCCGAGGGCGCCTGGATGGGCGACGCTCCCACGCCGCATCACATTTCAGGTGATTCCCCGATCCGTGGGTAGGACTTCTTTCCTACCCTCGTGGCGTGGACTTCTGGGATGAGGACCTGATGCTTCGTGCCGGACAGCGCGTTCCGCCGGGGCGCTACATGCGCGTCGACGTGCCCACCGCGCGCACGCTGATCCTGGAGGTGGAGGACTTCCTCCCGGCCTCGTGCGACGGACACATCGCCCTCTATCAGCCGGCCGCGTTCTGCATGCCGGCATCGCGGACGATCGACGTCTATGCGTTCGAGGTGTTCGTCGGCGCGGCGAACCTGGCGGCCGCCTGAGGGTCGCCCTTGCCGGCGCGCCCCGCGATCACATCAGTTCGCGGACGAGTCCCTGCGCGAGTTCGGGTGAGATGCCCAGGGAGCGTCGGGCGAGTGCGCCACCCGAAGCCAGGACCGGCTCGAGCTGATCCAGACTGGGCAAATCATCGCGCTTCCAGAACAGGCCGATAGGGATCTCATCGCCCCAGATGTACGCCTGTTCCATCGCGGCCTGGAAATCCGACGGATCGTGGCCGCGATCCTCCAGCTTGTAGGTGCGCTGCTTGAAGAAGTCGTGGGTGTTGTCTCGGTTGAATGTGACGCACGGACTGAAACAGTCGATGAGGGCGAACCCCTTGTGGGTGATTCCGCCCTTGATGAGCTCGACCAGGTGGCGGATCTGACCCGTATAGCCGCGGGCAACGTAGGTCGCTCCGGCGGCAATCGCGACCGGGATCGGGTTGATCGGGTTCTCGACGCTCCCCTGCGGCGTGCTCTTGGTCTTCATACCCTTGATGCTGGTGGGGGAGACCTGCCCCGTCGTGAGGCCGTAGATCTGGTTATCCATCACGATGTAGGTGAGGTCGACATTACGGCGGATCGAGTGCATGAAGTGGTTGCCACCAATGCCGTAGCCGTCACCGTCGCCGCCGGTCGCGATCACCTTCAGTTCGTGATTCGCTAGGGCGACCCCGCTCGCCACAGCAAGCGCGCGGCCGTGCAGCGTATGCATACCGTAGGTATTGATATAGCCCGGGAGGTTCGAGGAGCAGCCGATGCCGCTGACCGTGACCACCTCGTGCGGATAGAGCTCCAGCTCCACGATCGCCTGCTTCAGCGCGTTGAGGACGCCGAAATCCCCACATCCCGGGCACCAATCGGGCTCGGCCTTCCCCTTCAGATCACGCACGGTGAGATGGGGTCGGGCCGAACGCTCCTGCGGCGAGTCCGCCGGATGGGCGCTGGGTACGACGACACTCATGGACTCTTCCTCTAGACTAGGATCTCGTGGGTCGGGACGTAGCGCAGCGTCCCCACCAGGACCTTCTTCACGCCCTCCACGATGTGGTGGGGCATGAAGGGCTCGCCATCGTATTTGCGGATGTGGCCGTCGGCGACGAGGCCCGTCTCCGAACGCAGGTAGCGCGCGAACTGGCCGCTGTAGTTGTTCTCGACCATGATCGTGCGCCGGGCCCGACCGAAGATGGCCGCGATCGCGTCGCCGTGGAGCGGCACGATCCACTGCACCTGAAGGTTGTTCGCCGTGATCCCCTCGGCGGCAAGGTGCTCGATCGCCTCCCGAATCACGCCGCGAGTGGAACCCCACCCGACGAGCGTAACCTGGGCATCCGCAGGCCCGAATAGTTCGGGCGGGTCGAGGCGCGCGAGCACGCCGTCCATCTTCCGCATCCGCTTCTCGTGCATTGCCTGCCGCTTGAGCGGGTTCGTGAACTCGTCGGAGATGAGCACGCCATCCTCGTCGTGCTCGTCGGTCGCGACCACGTGGACGTATCCCTCGGTACCCGGGAAGGCTCGAGGGGAGATGCCGCTCGGGGTGATCTCGTAACGGTTGTAATGGCCGTTGTGCTGATCCGCGGCCGCGCCGTTCGAACTGATCACCTCGCCGCGATCGATCGCGACGTTGAAATCGAGCGCAGCCGGGTCGATCGAGAAGCGCCCCTCGGAAAGGAGCAGATCGGAGAGGATGATGCCGGGGCACTGGAACCGATCGACAAGATTGAACAGCTTGGGCACGACCGAGAAGCATTCCTCGATCGAGGTCGGCGCGACGATGATGCGTGGGTAGTCGCCCTGCCCGGCGCCGAGCGCTTGCCACAGGTCGCCCTGCTCGGTCTTGGTGGGAACGCCTGTCGCCGGACCGGCGCGCTGAACGTCGATACAGACGACCGGAATCTCCATCATCGCCGCCGCGCCGAGAGCCTCGGTCATCAACGCGAAGCCACCGCCGGATGTAGCGCACATCGCGCGCACGCCTGTATGCGCCGCGCCGATCGCCATGTTGATGACGCCCAGTTCGTCCTCGACCTGGCGAACCATGATCCCCAACTGGCGGCCATGCGACGCCATCCAGTGAAGGACGCCGGTGGATGGGCTCATCGGGTAGGCGCAGTAGAACCGCACCCCCGCGGCCGCACCGCCCATTGCCAGCGCGGTGTTGCCATCAATGAACGCGAGCGGCTTGCCCGTGTCTGGCAGGGGGAAAGGGAACGGCGTGTAATGCGCCGCCGCATGGGAGTACCCAGCCCACGCCACGCCCACGTTCTCCTTCACTACGGCCTCGCCCTTGGACCGGAACTGGCGCGTGAGGATTTCTTCGAGGATCGAGAACTCCACGCCCATCAGCTGCAGACCCGCGGCCAGCGCGATCGTGTTCTGCACCAGATCGCCCTTCACGTTCGGGGCGAGCCCCTTGACCGAGAAGGGGCATAACTGCGCCCCAGGACTCGCCGTGCCCGGCTTGATTCGATCGCCGTTGAACAGGATGGCCGACCCGGCGCCCATCAGCTTCAGGTGCCGATCCATCGTGTCCTGGTTCAGGCAGATCAGCAGGTCGAGCCGATCGCCGTGGCTGAGGACCGGCGCATCACTCGTCCTGAGCGTGAGGAAGATGTGCCCGCCGCGAATGATCGATTGGTAGGCGTCGTATACGTTGACGTGCAACCCACGACGCACAAGGATGCGTGCGAGGATATTGCCCGGAGTGGCGATTCCCTGGCCCGCGGCACCACCAATCGCGATTGCGAGATCGACCTTACCCACCGACACAGTCTCCGAGACGTCGTCTAGCGGTCGAGCCGCGGCGGGTCGTGATCCCAGTCGCGTCTATGGCCCGCTCCAGTTCTGTATGTGACACCGTAGCACAGGGGCCCTTCCCGGGGTGCGTTCATCCTGGCGCCGCCGGGTATCCAGCGGCTTCCGCTTCCGCCACCGAGGCGTAGCAGCGGGTCGGACGTGCCGCACGGTAGGCGATGTGCAGCGGCGCGTAGTGACGCCGGTCCGTCGCCGAGATGACTGCCTTGACAGGAAAGGTGCTCGGGCACGTGTCAATCGCGACTGGCGGCATGCCTGCTTCGGATTGACTGTTCCCCATTCGGGGTACCGCCGTCGCACCGCCGAGCGGCGCTAGAGTGCGGACCGCGGGTAGGGTGGGCAGGCCGGGGCGAGGTACCACGGGCCCTGAGCCCGTCGCGGTGACCCGCCCGGCGAACGCGGGCGTGGCGGTTGACAGTCGACGTGCGACCGTGACCGTGGGCCGGGGCGTCGCCGCCGGTGGGCCCGTGGCGGCGGTGTCGGGAACTCCGCGCACGAGCGAGACGGTGGTCCGCTGGGCGGCTGGACGTTCCGGTGTTGTGGGGCGCTCCGGTGTCGGTGACCCGGGTCCGCCTGCGACGAGAACGCCGCGCGTCGACGACCCCGGGGTGATCGGCTGCGGTTCCGGGGTGCCACACCCGCTCGCGCCCCAGACGAGCGCCACCGTCACAAGCGTCAGCCAGAACGCGCGAGAAGTCCGGCCAGCGTTCCGCCGAGGATCTTCGATCGGTCTTCCTCCGACAGGTGACGCGCCCCCTCGCGGAACGCCTCCAGGCTCTGACGATAGGTCATCGACCGGCGGACGACCGGATAGTCGGATCCCCAGCAGAGCCGGTCCGGCCCGTACGCGTCGACGATCGAGCGGAGGAGCGCGAGACAATCCGGATAGGGGAAGCCCCACGCCCGCTCGGAGGCGTAGTGGAAGCCGGAGATCTTCAGCCAGATGTTGGGGATCGCGGCCGAGCCCAGCACCGCCGCGATGGTGTCGGGTTGCCCGACCCTCGCCGAGCCCATGTGGTGGCAAAGGAAGGTGAGTTCCGGGAAGTCGCTCGCCAGCCGTCGGAGCATCGGTTGGAGGTGAGCGGGCAGCGCCAGGCTGACGATCTGGCGGTGCGCCCTAGCGACCGAGAAGAAGGATCGCGCTTCCGGTCCGAGATACCAGGCACCATCGTCCTCGGCTCGTATGTAGTGGGTGAATCCCTTCAGGCTGTAGCGCGCGATCGCCGACTCCAGGCGGTGTGCGGCGCCGGGTGCCTGGTAGGTCGGCCACCAGAAGCAATCGACATCGGCGAACTGGTCCAGGCGTGCGCCGTGAACGCGCACGCATGCGTGGCCGTAGTCGTTGTTCTCCGGGTTGTGATCGATGCGCGCGCACACGAGTACCGCGCGGTCGACGCCGCATCGATCCATCTCCCACAGGAGTTGCTCGACACGACCGCGACTCTCCGGATCGGGGACGGGCGGCTCGTAGGGCCAGCGCCGCCAGGCGTGGCAGTGAGAGTCGACGATCACGCGGCGGGTCCCGGCGCCACGCGGCGGGAGCGCCGGGGCGTCCAGGCCTGATCCGGCGCCGGCGGTGGGAGATTCTTCGCGACTTCGTCGAGGAGGCGTCGCGTCGTCGTCACGATCTCCTGGACCGCCGATTCGAAGACCGCCTCGTGGCGGGCGGTCGGCCGCGAGAAGCCGCTCACCTTGCGCACGAACTGCCGCGCGGCGGCGGCGATGGCGGCGTCATCGCCGATCGCGCCGCCGTTCCGCAGGATCTGAATGCTCCGACACACGAGCACATCCCTCCCTCGGTGGTGCATCGTCGCAGGCAGCCCGCGGCGCGGGCAAGGACCAGGGTCCGCATCCGTGCGCCCCGCCGCGCCGCATCACCCCGCGACCGCGCTACCAACCGCGGGCGATCCACTCCGCGAGGTGAGGGCGCTCGGCGCCGATCGTTGTTTCCCTGCCATGGCCCGGGTACACCCGCGTCTCGTCCGGAAGCACGAACAGGTGTGTCTTGATCTTCTCGATGAGGAGAGGGAAGTCACTGCCGGCGCGTCGCGTGTTGCCGGGACCGCCCGGGAAGAGCGTGTCGCCGGCGATCAGGTGGCCCGGGTAGGAGAAGCAAACGCCGCCGGCGGTGTGGCCCGGTGTATGGAGCACCAGAAACGAAAGTGACCCGACGGTGAGGAGGTCGCCGTGCTCCAGGTAACGGTCGGGACCGCTGCTGAGCGCCGCCGCGTCCGCGCGGTGGATCGCCACCGGGACGTCCAGCGCCGATCGGACTGCGTCCAGCGCGCGGATGTGATCGCCATCGCCGTGTGTTTCCCAGATCGCCTGGACCTTCGTATCGTGGCACGCAGCGAGGATGCGCTCCGCCTCGTCAGCGCAATCGACGATCACACTCTCCCGCGTCGCCGCGTCGATGAGGATGTAGACGTTGTTGTCCAAACCGCCGACCGAGAGTTTCCGGATGTGCAACCGATCGTCGGCGAATTGCGGATCCGCGTAGCGCGTCGCCACTGGCACAGCATACGGCCTCGAGGGTGGGGCCGGCGCGGTCAGCACGCAGGACGTCCCCGCCAGGTCGGGGGATTCCCCGACGCATCGCCAGAAAGGAACCGAGAGACTGTGAACGCGACGCACAAAGCGGGAGGAGCAAAAGGGGCGGCGCCAGGAAGCCGAAACGCGCGTCGGGGCGCGCGGATGATGGCGAAGCCAGCGGGTCGCTCGATGGAAGATCGAGCGCGTACCTTCCCTCCCGCGGGAGGATCGGGGCGGCGAGGCTCTCGGTTCTCCCGTCGCGTTTCCCGGTATAACCGGGGGCCCAGCCCATCCGAGTGGCTTACGCGCCGCGCTGCGGATGCTTGCCCGCGGGGACGCTCGATGCAATATCGCCGGGCGACCGGTGGAGCCGTGTGCAAACCGTGCTCCCACACGACTCCTGACGCGTGCCAGAACAGTCCCCCAGTCCACTATCCATATGATAGTATCCGTCTCCTATGGAACTGGGCGTCTACTCCTTCGGCGAGATCCCCCTGGGAACGGCGACACGACCCGCCGAGGGCCCGGGGAAGCGACTCCGTGACCTGATTGAGGAGATCGTCCTCGCCGATCAAGTCGGACTGGATGTCTTCGGCGTCGGCGAACATCATCGGCCCGATTTCGCCGTCTCCGCTCCGGCGGTGGTCCTTGCGGCCGCGGCCGAGCGAACGTCGCGCATCCGGCTGGGCAGCGCGGTCTCGGTGCTCAGTTCGGACGACCCCGTGCGCGTGTTCCAGCAGTTCGCGACTCTCGATTTGCTCTCAGGGGGTCGAGCCGAGATGATGGCCGGCCGCGGATCTTTCGTCGAGTCGTTCCCTCTCTTCGGCTACGACCTCAAGGATTACGACGAACTCTTTGCCGAGAAACTTGAACTGCTCCTCCGCATCCGCGCATCGGAGCACGTGATCTGGGAAGGCGGCCATCGTCCGCCCATCGCGAACCGCGGTGTCTATCCGCGACCGATCCAGGATCCGCTTCCGCTGTGGATCGCGGTTGGCGGCTCACCCAATTCGGCCTTCCGGGCCGGAGCGCTGGGACTGCCTATGGCGCTCGCGATCATCGGCGGGGAGCCTGCCCGATTCGCACCGTTCGCGGAAATCCATCGGCGCGGCGCCCGTCAGGCCGGGATGGCGGTCCCGGCGCTGAGCATCAACTCCCACGGCTACATTGCTGAGTCCTCGCAGGAGGCCGCCGACGAGTACTTCCCTCCCTTCCTTGAACTGATGTCGCGGATCGGGCGCGAACGGGGATGGGCGCCGATGACTCGCGAGGACTTCGAGACATCGCGGACGCTGCGCGGCGCGAACTTCGTGGGGAGCCCGGCGCAGGTCGTCGAGAAGATCCTCTTCCAGCACGAGATCTTCCATCACCAGCGGTTCACGCTGATGTTCAGCGCCGGATCGATGCCCCACGCCGGGGTGATGCGTTCCATCGAACTGTTCGGCACCCGAGTGGTGCCTGAGGTCCGCCGAGCCCTCGCGACGAAGGCCGATCGGCCTGCCATTCCGCTCGTCGCGCCCGCGGCGAACTGACAGGTGTTCGCCCTAGACAGGGCGAAGCGGCGCGGCGACCGTCGGGCGTTCGACCGCGATCGGATCGCCGCGGTGGACGACACCTCCCCGAAGAACGATCGCCATCACGCCAGCCTTGCGGATGATCTCTCCGCCGGCGTCGCGATCGAGAGTCGCCGCCATGAGTCCGGTCTGAAGGCCATCGAGCTGCGCGCATGGGTTGCGCAGGCCGGTCAGTTCGATCTCGGCGTCCGCGCCTAGGCGCAGCCGCGTACCGGTCGGCAAGCTCAGCAGATCGAGGCCGCGAGTCGTTACGTTCTCCCCCATCACACCAGGTGGGATAGCGAATCCCGCCAGCGCGAGTTCGTCGTGCAGTTCCCCGTGGATGAGGTGCACCTGGCGGAGGTTCGGCTGGCTTGGGTCGCGCGCCACGCGAGAACGATGCTTCACCGTCGCCCCGCAGTGGGCATCTCCTTCCAAGCCGAGACCGGCGATCAGGGTGATGGACGCGACGTTCGGCTTCATCATCGTATGGCCCGGTGACAGACTGACTGCCTCGACCACCGCTGCCATCTCTCTCACCCCATACGCGTCGCCGTTCGCGGAATCGTAAACCGCTCCGACCCTGC
Source organism: Chloroflexota bacterium (assembly GCA_016875715.1). GTDB lineage: Bacteria > Chloroflexota > UBA6077 > FW602-bin22 > FW602-bin22 > VGOZ01. Next base: position 49,355 of record VGOZ01000002.1, read on the forward strand.
GGGGGAGCGTGTCGCGTCAGTCGAGGTAGCGTCGCTCGGACGGCCACCACCGGCCGTATCGGGCGATCTGCTGGCGCACGATGATGCGTCGTGCGGCGCGCAGCTCCTCCTCGAGGCGCTCGCGCCAGCCATCACCGGGCGCGCCATCCCGATCGATCCTCGCCCGGGCTTCCGCCACGGTGTCCCGCGCTCGGGCAAGATGGCGACGCAGATCGTGTCCAGGCGCACCGGAGGCGGCTCGGTCCCAGTCCGTTCGCACGGCCGCGATCTGCCCGGAGGCGAGGCGGAGCGCCCAGAGTTCGGGATCGAATCGCCTGAGTGTCGCGTTCGGAAAGACCACGCCGATCATCGCGCATGCCGCGCTTTGGTGGAGGCGTCCGGCGGCACTACGGCACCGCCCTGGCCCGAGGCGCGACAATAGCGCGACTGTCGCGGGGAGTCGCCGATGGATCTCGAGCGGGTGGACGTGGATTTCTTGCTCATGGCCGATCGCGCCGAGGCGATCAACGGCAAGCTGTACATGCTGGGCGGCGCCTGGGACCGAATCGGTGTGGCCGACTTCCAGAAGCCCATCCTCTTCTCGGTCGCTATCGGCATGCTCGTTCCCTGGAATGCGACGAACATGAGCCACACCGTCCTGTTGACGATCCGCGACGCCGACGCGCATCCAGTCAATTTTCGAATCGAAGCGAGTTTCGTGACGGGGCGCCCGCCGCAGCTCAACGGCGAGACCCAGCGCGTTCTCCTCGCTGTGCCCAACGCTACCGCGTTATTGCGCGGTCCTGGCCAGTACCTGCTGAGCGCGGCGATCAACGGCCGGGAGAGCAAGGTCGTGCGGTTCATCGCCCACCCCGTCGCGCCCGACGTCCCAGCCCCACCATCGCCGGGCTGAACTCGCCTCAGACCGGGCGCATCAGGACGAAAACGACGAACGCAAGCGCGAGCACGGCGAACACGGCGACGAACCCTCCGGCCAGGCGCACGACGAGGATGTCCCACGCCCGCCGCCTCGGTTCGCGTCGGCCCGGGCCGCCGTGAATGAAGTCGACGAAGCGCGGCGCGAGCACCAGTTGGGCCACGCTCAGCGCTAGGAATACGCACAGTGTGGCGAGGAGGATTTCCATCGGCCGCGGGCGCGCGATCCTCAGAAGGCGACCGCCGCGCCGTCCTTGCGCGGCTCGCTCGCTGCGGTGAGCACGCCCGAATCGGGGTCGATGAGGATGGCCTGACCTCCGCCAAACGCCATTGTCAGCGCTGCCTCGGAGCGCGCATCGTGGCCGCGCGTGCGCAGGCTGTCGACCGTCGCGGTGCCGAAGGTCTCCTCGAGCGCCACGCGCACGCCGTGCATCACTCGGAACCGGGGCGCGTCCAACGCCTCCTGCGGGTTCATCCGGAAATCGACCAGGTTGCTCAACACTTGAAGGTGACCCTGCGGCTGCATGAACCCTCCCATCACGCCGTAGCTAAGCCACGGCCTCCCCTGGCGCGTCACCATCGCCGGGATGATCGTGTGGTAGGGCCGCTTTGCCCCCTCGAGGCGATTGCGGTGGGTCGGATCGAGCGAGAAGCACCCGCCGCGATTCTGCAGACAGATTCCTGTGTCCCCAGCGGTGATACCGGATCCGAACCCGTGGTACAGGCTGTTGATGAAGGAGCAGGCGTTGCCCCGCCCATCGACCGCCGAGAGGTACACGGTATCGCTCGCCGGTGGCATCACCCGCGGGATCGTGCGGGCGCGCGCGGGATCGATCGAACGGTAAGCCTGACCGGCGTGCGCGGCCGAGAGGAGTTCGTCCAGGGGCAGATCGACGAAGGCCGGGTCGGCGACGTAGTCGCTCGCGACCTCGAAACCGATCTTCATCGCCTCGATCGCGAGGTGCTGATGCTCGGCAGAGCCCCAGACGCGCGTGCCCAGATCATCGCGCGCAAGGATGTTCAGAGCCACGAGCGCGGCAAGCCCCTGCCCGTTTGGCGGGCATTCGTACACATCGTAGCCCCGGTAGCTGATGTGGATCGGCGAATCCCACGTCGAACGATGGTTGGCCAGATCCTGTTTCGTGATGAGACCGCCTTCACGCTGACTGCACGCGACGATCTGTTCGGCGATCTCGCCGCGATAGAAGGCATCACGTCCGCCTGTCGCGATCGCGCGCAGGCTCTTCGCCAGAGCCGGAAGCCGGACGATCTGCCCGGCGCGGGGTGGCTGGCCGTCGAAGAGGTAGTGGCGGGTCGAGTCGGCGTGGCGCGCCAGTTTGGCCGCCGAGGCTGCCCAGTTCCGCGCGATCAACTCCGAGACCGGATAGCCCTCCTCGGCGTACTCGATAGCCGGGGCAAGGATCTCCGCCATTGGCTTGCTGCCAAATCGCTCGATGAGTGCGGCCCAACCATCGACCGCCCCCGGCACCGTGACCGAGTGGATGCCGACCTGGGGCATCGTGCCGAAGCGTGCGCGGTACTCCTCGACGCTGGCTGCACGCGGCGCCCGTCCGCTCGCGTTCAGGGCGTGCACGGTCGGATCGCCGGCGACGCAGCAGAGCGCGAACGCGTCTCCGCCGATGCCGGTGGACATGGGCTCGACGACGTTGAGAGCCGCGGCCGTGGCAATGGCGGCGTCGAAAGCGTTGCCGCCGGCCAGGAGGAGGCGCAAACCCGCCTGTGCCGCCAGTGGCTGACTCGTGGCGACCGCGCCACGCCGGCCGTGTACGGCGGATCGGCGGGAGGGGAACCTCTGCCCGGCGATCCGCCCGAGGCCGTCGTACGAGGCGCTCACCGGAGCTTGCCGCGCCCCAGCACCGGCCACACTTGTTCGACCATGCCATCACGGATCGCGTACATCTCATCGTGGAGGAAGGTGGTCGAGTCGGAATAGCCGGCGATCCATTCGACCCTATCGCCGACCCGCAGGCGATCGTTCGGCTCGGCGAGTTCGATCACGCCGTGCTCGGCGGAGAGGCTCACCTTTGCGACCGTGCCGAGATCCAGCGGGCGCGGGGTTCCCGCGCTGTTGCTCATCGTCTTCCACCCCGCGTCGGTGACGATCCGGGTGCCGTTCGGCCGGCTCGTGACGGTCGTGACGATCGTCATGGCGAAGCCGTGGTCTTTGAGCAGGTAATGCTCGGCGTAGTGGACGTCGCCGAAGATCCCGCCCCCCGCCTGGATCTCGGTGACGCCCGGGATAGTTGACGTAATCCAGTAGGTGCCCGTGCCGCCGCACGAGACGATCTCCAGCGGCAGCCCGGCCTGGCGCCCCGCTTCGGCTGTCCCGACGAGCTTCTCGCCAACCGCCTCATCGATCGCGACGCGCTTCTGATCGTCGGGCATGTGCAGCGTGTGCGCTTCCCAGGCCATGAGGCCGCTCAGCTTGATGCCCGGCAGGTCATGGACCTTCCGGGCCAGGGCCAGCGCCGGCTCGCCGGGATCGACGCCGGCGCGGTTCAAACCCACGTTCAGCTCGAGCAGGACCCGCACCCGGGTGCCCGCACGCCGCGCCGCGGCGTCGATCTGAAGGGCGTTGTCGTACGAGTCGACCGCGACCATCACGTCGGCGTGGCGCTGCAGGTGCGCGAGCCGGCTCACCTTGTCGTGGCCGACAATCTGATTGGCGATGAGGATGTCGCGGATCCCGGCGCCGGCCATCACTTCGGCCTCACCCAGCTTCGCGCAGGTGACCCCGAACGCGCCGGCGGAGAGTTCGCGATGCGCGATCGCGGGGATCTTCTGGCCCTTGGTGTGTGGCCGCCACCCCTTGCCACCGCGGCGAATGATGGTGTCGGCCATCCGCTGGACGTTCGCCTCCATCGTCGTGAGGTCGACGCAGAGTGCGGGTGTATCCAGTTCGAACTTCGATCGGCCAATCGGGGTACTCATCCGGGCGCTCCTCCTCGGCTGCCCGATACTACACGACCGGTGGTGCCCCTCCGCCGAAGGGAGGGAGTCCGCTCAGCCGATGACGCGCCGGCGGAGGCGATCGATCGCCGGTGCATCCAGCCCGGCCGCGCTGAGGTATCCCTCGGTTCCGCCGTATCTCTCGCGCAGGTGAGTCAGGACGGCAGCAATGGCCGAGGCGGGTGACCCGTACCGGGCACGGTCGGCCTGCCGCTCTTCGACCATCCACTGGGTGATGAGCCGGAAGAGATTGACCTCGCTCTCGGCGTAGTCGGCCTCGACAGTCGCGCCGGGGACGGCGACGAGGTCGAGCATCATCGCCACGACGATACCGGTCCGATCCTTGCCGGCGTGGCAGTGCACGACGACCGGCCCGATGCCCGCGTCGGCGATTGCGCTGAGGATGCGACCGACGTTGGTCGCGAAGTCGTCAACCATCCCGCGGTAGGCGACGTCGATGCCGTTCGCGGTCCGCAGGCGCTCGATCGCGGCCTCGTTGGCCGTATCGAGAAACGGGAGGTTCGCGTAGCGGGGATCGCCCGGCTGCCTCAATTCCGCAAACGGATTCGGGTAGCGCTCCAGTTCATCGTCGTTGCGCAGATCGACGATGAGCGACACGCCCGCGTCCACGACCGCGCGCCGACCGCGCGCCGTGAGCCGATGGAGGGAGTCCGAGCGGATGATGGCGTCCGCGCGCGTCGCCGCTCCCAGGGCGGTCACGTAGCCACCGATGTGCCGGGCGTTGTGGCAGTCTTCCCAGGCGAGGAGTCGATCCATGCGCCCGAGTATCGGCGGCGGAAGCGAATCGTGGCGAGGGCTCTTCGGCTTTGCCCGAACCGCATCTGTGCTCGATGAACGGGCCCCAGCGGCCCGAGATCATGGCCCAGTATCCTGGCTCTAGTCACGGTGTGCGTGCGCACCGACGGGCGCCGGTGACCGCGCCGAGCACGAAGGTCAGCGCGTGTGTGGACCAGAGTCGCGGCTGCGTTCGCGAGCCGCGCGGCGCCGCTGAGTGACGCTGCCTCGAACGAAAGCTGGCGTGCCGCCATGACGTCCGGACCGCATCGCGCGCACCGTGCCTCTCATCCATTGTGTGAACGGGCATCGACAATGTGCGGACGACGAAGCTGATTCCGGAAGTGTGCAAAGACGGGAGACGCGGACTCGTGAATGGAAGTCAGCGGAGCGCTGTACCGCGGATCAGGGACGGCGCTACCCTCCGAAGCCGGATGGCGGGCGTGGCGCGACGGGTGTGATCGCGCTACGTGAACGCGCCGCGGTCGTCGTGGTGCGTGCGATCGCCGCTTTCTTCCGTCTCCATCGACTCGACGAGTATCCCCCCGGGCTGTACCACGACATTGGGGTCAACGGTCTCGACGCGATCGACATCCTGCACGGAAATCCCGCGATCTTCTTCGAACGAAACCGGCCGCGAGCCTCTCTTTCTCTACTACCAGGCCGCCCTGCTCAGTTTGCTCGGCTTCCATCCGTTCGTCTTCAACCTTTCCGGCGCACTTGTGAGTCTCCTGGGCGTCGCGCTCTCATACCGCCTCTTTCGCGACTGATTCGGGCACGACATCGCGCTCGCGACCACCGCGATCTACTCGCTCAGCCTGTGGCCGATCGTCGCGGGGCGTATCGGGTTGCGGATGACGCTGATCGCGCCGGTCACCGTCCTGGCACTGCTTCTGCCCCATCGTGCGATGGCGAACACGCACGCACGGATCCCGATGCTCGGGGGTCTGGTCGCCGCCCATTCGCTCTACGTGCACCTCGCTGGGCGCATCGTACCGGTCATCCTGGCGGCGATCGTGCTCGCGACCCATCCTCCGCGGGCGGTCTGGCCACGGCTGGCGATCGTCGGCGCGACCTTCATCACAGTCGCCCTACCGCTGGCCGCCTACTTCGCGCTGCAGCCCGATCGTTTCTTCGGCAGAGCGAGCCAGGCGGCGATCGTCGCGACGGAATCAGGCGTGGCCGGTGCGATCAGCGCGCTGCGGGAGAGCGCCGAGGGTGTGGCGGGGATGTTCACCACCGCCGGGGACGCACAACGTCGCCACAACATCCCCGGCCGCCCCGTTTTCGAATGGCCGCTGAACGTGCTCTTTGTGGCCTGCCTCGTCGTCGCCATCACTCGGTCGGGGAAGGACGATCGATATCGGCGCTGCCTGATCTGGTTCGCGATCGGTTTGCTGCCGTCGATGCTTGCCACGGAGAGCCCACATTTCCTGCGCGCGATCGGCATTGCGCTCGTGACCATGCTCTTTCCGGTTCTGGCCATTGATTTCACGCTCCGGGCGTTCGGCGTGACAGCGCTCCGATCCAGACTGCTGCCGGTCGCCGGCGCGCTTCTCCTCGCGCTTCTGGTTGTGCGGAGCTACTACCTGTACTTCGACGTCTGGGCTCCTCACGTCGACGCGTACGCGTCGTTCGATACCCAGTTTACGGAGATCGCCGACCTCATCGATGTCCGCGATGAGCCACCCCTTCTCTTCGCGATCGAACGGGACGCCTCTCTCAATGTCCTGTCCGAACGGTCGCGATCCGGCATCTGGCAGCCCGAATCGAGCGCGGTGGTCACGGTTCCGGCGGTATCGGGCGGACTGCTCATTGCGGCGGAGCGCGACTCCGCCCTGGCCCGCGTCGCACCCGAGACCCTTCCTGGCCTGCTGGATCTGACCTGATGGCGCCCCGGCCTACGGCCGCACTTTCGGGCGTTCGCCTGGTCGGACGTCGAACGCCGCGCGTTCCTCGGCCGATTGCGTCCGTTCGACCCCGGCCCCCACTCCGCGGAACCGAACGGGGCGAGGGGCTTCTCGTTTGCCCGTCGGTCCGACGCGCACTTCGATCTGCACATCCTCTGGAAACTCGATCCGAGACGCCCGTGGACTGTGACCGCGGTCCTCGTACCGGCTCAGGGCCCCTTGATCAGCGTCACCGATCTCTCCGCGCCGCCGCTCAACCGGACGGCGAAACCGATCCTGACACTGACGCACGCAGTATTTGCCGCCCCATCCGGTCTTTGCCGTCTCCGAGCGTCGGCTCGGGACGAGTCAGCCGTGACTCTCGCGTTCGGCGGGCCATTCGTCTCCGAGGCCGAAGCAGACCTTCGGGACTGAGCGAGGGCGTTCCGCGTCTTCTGGTACGCTGCACCCATGCACGACCTGCTCGTTCGCGGCGGCCACGTCCTCGATCCCGCCTCGGGCCTCGACGCCACGGCCGATGTCGCCGTCGATGGCGACCGGATCGTCGCGATCGGACCCGATTTGGCGGCTGGCGGCTGGCGGCAGGTAGTCGAGGCGTCTGGCTTGGTCGTTGTGCCCGGTCTGGTCGATCTGCACACCCACGTCTATTGGGGCGTGCCGCCGCTGGGGATCGAGCCCGATCCGCACTGCCTCCGTCGGGGTGTCACGACCGCGATCGACGCGGGGTCCTCCGGGTCTTCGACCTTTCCCGGTTTCCGTCGCTATGTGATCGAAGTGTCGGCGACCCGCATCCGCGCCCTCCTCCATATCGCGTCGATCGGGATGGCCCAGGACAGCGGGCCGGAGGCGGCTCCGGAACTGGAGGATCTTCGCTGGGCGAACGTCGACCGAGCGATCGAGGTGGCCCGCGCCCATGCCGATCTCATCGTTGGGATGAAGGTGCGCCTCTCCGAGGCGATGCTCGGGGACAGTGCCGAGACCTGTCGCGAGGCGCTCCGGAGAACCCGCCAGGCCGCCGATGCAATCGGCAAGCCGACGATGGTCCACGTCGGAGGTACGGCCATCTCGCTCGCCGAGATCCTGGAGATGCTGAACACCGGCGACATCGTTACTCACTGCTTCCACGGACGCTCCGAGGGCGTCCTCGATGACTCAGGCGCGGTGCGACCTCAGGTGCGGCGGGCGATGGAGCGCGGCATCGGCTTCGATGTCGGCCACGGCGCCGGCAGTTTCAGTTTCGATGTTGCCCGCCGCGCCCTCGAGCGGGGACTGATGCCCACGACGATCTCCTCCGACGTGCACGCGTTCAGCGTTGCCGGCCCCGCATACGACCTCGTCACGACGATGACAAAGTTCCTCCACCTCGGCGTGCCCCTCGCCAAGATCCTGCCCCGCGTTACGAGTGCCCCGGCCCGCGCGGTGGGCATGGCTGGTACGGTGGGCGCGCTCCGGGTGGGTGGCGTCGCCGACATCACGCTGCTGCGCCTCGAGCGGGGCGATTTCCTGCTCCGCGATGCGCACGGCCACATCGAACGGGGAGAGCGCCGCCTTGAACCGGTACGGGTGATCCGCGGCGGGCACGTCTATGAGTGTCTTCCCCACCCGGCCCATCATCCGCAAGGCTGACCCGGCGCCGATCACGGAACCAGCCCGCGCGCGTGCCCATCCCGCCTCGTCAGACGTAACGCGCCGTCTCGTCCAGTGGCCAGATCGGCCGCGGGATTCGCTGGTACGGGAACCCATCCAGACGCAAAGTCGTTGCGCCCGGTGCGTCGGCGGTCACGATCGCCGTCGCCAGAGGCGCGAATCCGGCCCGGAAATGATTGCTTGACTTCACGGCCACGACCTGCCGTTGGCGGACGTCGATGCCGTGGAGGCGGAACACCTCGTCGTCGAACACCTGCTGGCGCCGACTCGAGACCAGGATCTCGAGGCCTCCCACGACGAGACACGCCATCGGTCCCATGTCCACCTGACCGCCGCGACCCATCGGCGTCGTCAGACGGAATCGCCCATTTGTCACCCGCGCCACGCGGGCGGTCACCGCCAGGGGCAGGCCGTGCAGCGGTTCCCGGCGACCGCCGTCGGACTTGCCCCCAAGACGGAGCGCAAGCTTGGCTCCCTCACCGGCGCGGTGGGCGGCGTCCGCACTCTCCGGATCGCAGAGGACCCCGAAAGCGGCATCTCGCAGGTTGGCCGCGAGCATTGCCGCCAGCAGATGAGTGCTATCCCCCGGTGCTCCGCCGCCCGGGTTGTCCGACGTGTCGTTGATGACGACCGGCCCCGCCGGGTGGCGCTGCGCCTCCGCGATCGCCGCGGCGGGCGTCAGGCTGCGCGGCCGAAGCTCCTCGCGCGCGTCCCACAGCGCCGCCGCCACCTCCCGCGCCGCCTCGCGGGCCGGCTCCACGCTCCCATCCCCGATCGCCACCACCGACACCGCAACCGCGGGGACATCCGTGTACGCGAAACCGTGGAAGATCGCGCACTCCAGCACGCCCGGGCGCCTCTCCATCTCCCAGCACAGCGTGTTCAAACGCCCCATCGGCTCCAGATCGGTCGAGAACGTCGGGATCATCATCGGCAGGCGTTCGACCCAGGTATGCGGGCGGATCGCGCCGCCGAACATTCGCTGGAGGAATCCCATCGCCTCGACGCCGCGCTCGTACATATCGACGTGCGGGTAGAAGTTGACGCCGAACAGACCGTCGCTGGCCTCGGCCATCGCCGCGGTGATGTTGCCGTGCAGGTCGAGCGTCACCGCGATCGGGAGTCGTCGGCCCACTCTCGCCCGGATCGCCCGAAGGATGTCAGCCTCGATGTCATCGACCCCTTCGGCCGTCCCCGCGCCGTGCAGGCTCAGGCAGATCCCGTCCAGACCGTCCGCGGCGGCGATCCGCTCAACCAGATCGTCCCGCATCGTCCGGTACGCGGCCCGCTGGATCGTTCCCGATGGCACGGCCGAGGTAACCAGCGTCGGTACGAGCGAGAACCCCTGGGAATCGGCACCGTCGATCATCCCCCCGATGTAGCTGCGAGTCCCCCGATGGGAACGGAGGATCTGCGCGCCCGTATGCCAGGCGTGGTCGCGGAACGACGAGAGGGGGGTTGTCTCCGGGCAGAAAGTGTTTGTCTCGTGCGCGATCTCACCGATCGCCACGCGATGGACTTGCCCGCTCACCGACCCGGATTATGACCGACCGCCGCTCAGGCCGCTCGGCGGCAGCACGACCGGCGTGGAGCGCGCGGGCCCATCGTCAAACTTCTCCCGTCGAAACGGAGGCCGGGATCGAGACGGTCGGCGATCGCCCGCGCCGCCTCGGGTGCGGTCAGGTGCGCGCGGGAGACGCGCGAGGCCGCGGCGAGTACCGCCGCGACAATCCAAACGCAGCACTTCCGGCCCGACGAGAACAACCGCTCACCCGCCCTTGCGCCCGCCGCGCCTCCGGACTTCCTACGGGCGCAGCCCCGCGACCGCCGCGCGCGCGTCGGCCGGCCCGTTCTCCGCGAACCCCCGGATCAACGCGACCAGACGCCAGCGATCCTCCTCGGCGATCTGCTCGCGGAACGCGGGCATCGCAAAGCCGGCGATTCCTTCGGTGATCCAGCCGTACAGCTGGCGCTGCGGGTGATCCATGGCGTGCGCCGACAGGTCCGCGGGAGGCGGCTGGAGGAACCGTCCGGCCGGACCGTCGCCACGCCCGGTCAGGCCGTGGCACTGCGCGCAACTCTGTTGATACAGGATCCGCGCCCGCTCCCATCCCGCGGCATCCATGGCGACCGGATTCTCCCCGCGTGTCGCGATGCGGATCTGCTCGCTCGCCTCGCTCGCACCCAGGTAGCCACCACCCACGATCGAGACCATGGCGATGCCCAGGACGATGGGCATCGCCCGGCGGCGTCCGCGCGCGATCCGGCCGCGGCCGGCCAGTAGCACCACGCCGAACAGCAGCAACTGCCCGGCCACGATCGCCGAAGTCGTAATGCGGGGCGCAAACGCGGTCTCGCGCGTGCGGGCGGCCAGCGCATCGAGGATCGTCACCTCGATACGAGCCCGCGCGTCCTCCATTCCTGTGCGGCGGACCAGCGGCTCGATCCTCCAACGCCCCACCGTCGCGAACTGATTCCCTTCGTGCGCGAACAGATCGGGCCCCTCGCGCTGCAGCGTGATCTCCGTCTCCCCCATGTCCCGATGATCGAGGTGCTGGATGCGGAGAACTGCCTTTTCGACACCGGTGAGATCCCCGGCGACGTGTAGGGTCGTCCGATTCCGTCCCGCCTCGCCGGGCGCGATCTCCAGTCGCATCGTCAGTCCGCCCGCCGCAACCTGCCCGGCCACCGACCGAAACGCCACCACGGCCTCGCGGGCGGGCTGCAGGCCGGTCAAGAGACCGGTCAATCCCAGCACCGCAATCGCGGCGACCAGTTCGACCGCTCCGGTCCAGCGAAAGCGCCTCTCAACTCGCCGGACGGCCGCGGCCGCGATCTGCCCGCTCAGGCGCGCCAGGCCGAGCAACCGCGGCGCAACCAGCCGCCAGTGGAGGATGCCGAAAAGCGCGACGACTCCCGACAGGGCGAGTTTCAGGAGCAGTGCGCGGCCGTACGGGGTCCGCTCCAGCGCCTCGATCGACCCCACGGTGATGAGCGACTGGATGATGCCGGTCGCGGCGACGATGCCCACGACCCACACCATCCGCCCGAACCGGGTGACGACCCCCGCTACGATCTGCGACGCCATCACCGTGCCGGATCGCCGCACCGCGCGCACCATCAGGAGCAGGGTTACCAGTCCGCCGAACCACGCGCCCGCTGCTGCCAGATGCAGGAGATCGAGTGCGATCCGCACGGCCGGCCACACGAGGGCCGCCGCCCCGTGCGACCCGAGCGCGATGGTGACGAGGATCGCGCCAGCCATCGCCAGCGCGATCACACGGCTGCCGCTCTCGTGGCGGCTCGTCGCCAGGATCAGCGCGATCGTCACACCCAGCGCGCTGCGGATGAGCAGCAGGTATCCGGCGCGGGTGCCCACCAGAGCCTGAGCGAGCGGATCGCCGATTGCCTGTATGGGCGTCACTTCCGCGGCGGCAGCGGCCTGCGCCAGCGCCATCGCGGTCGTGCCCCCAAGGACCAGGATCGACCCGAGCACGCCGATCCATCCCAGCGCGCTGTCCCGCGCCTCGTCGATCGCGCGATCGACCTCCGTACGGCCGCGGCCCCACCGACCGAGCACGAGCGGACCGAACAGCAGCACGCCGAACAGGCCCAGCGCACCGGCGAAGAGCGCCCCCTTCCCGGCGACGGCCAACGTCGTCGGCTCGTACGCCTGTTGCGCGCCGCGCGCGAGCAGCGCGGCCTCCGGTCCCGCCACACCCACGGAGAAAGGGATCGTCCCCCGCGTCGTGTGGCCGTCAACTGCCGAGGTGACCCGCCAGGCCAGAACGTAGGTGCCTTCCGGCACGGTCAAGCCGTCTGCGACGAGGGCGCGTGTATCCCCCGGAACGAGTCGCGGGCTCAGTCGATCGACAGTCGCTCCACGCGCGTCGAGCAGACGCAGATCGGTCAGGCGCAGTTCGACCGCCTCGGTGTACCAGAGGTAGATCCGCTCCGGCATCGCCGCGATCGTTGAGCCTGCTTCGGGTGCCGACCTTTCGAGTTCGGCGTGCGCGCGCGCGAGTGCGGGAAGAACGGCGAAGAGAACCAGCGCCGCCAGGACTGCGATCGCACGCACCACGCTACGAAGTCACCCTCGGGTCGACCGAAGCGGGCCCGATCGCCACGCGAGCGCGATCGTTCCCGCAATCAAGCCGATCGCCCCCGCGATCGCGCCGCCAATTCCGAGCGATCGCGCCATCGCGATCTCGCCGCTCAGCGCGTCGATCTGACCCTTCAACTCCAGACCGGAGGGAACCTCTTGAGGGAAGTGCAAAGTCGATGCGGGGGTGATGTCGTTGAAGCGGCCCGGACCTGATTCAAACCGCTCGTTCACCGTCGTCCCGTCGATGGCGCCGACGAACTGAAATGTGTAGGAGCCCGTCTGCGTGGGAATCAGGTCGGCAGTGTACGCGCCGGGCATGCCGAACCTGGTGCGCAGCGCGTACTCCTTCGGCGCGCCGCCGCCGGCCGCGACCCGTACCCTCAGCGTATTCTGGACGCCCTCCACCGGTGCGTTCCCATCCGTCTTCGTGACTCGGAAGTCAACGCCGTTTGGCTGGCCTTCAATCGCGGGCTCGTTAATGAATCCGACCACCACCGTGTAGGGACCGAGCGCACGGCGCTCGTGAGCCGAGGCCAGAGCCGGGAGTAGCGCGGTGAGCGCGAGCGCGAGCAACATCCCGCGCAGGAGAATGAAGGATCGAACCATCGCGTTGTTCACAACCTCTTCTCGGAATAGTGGCGCCGCGCCGGTCGACGCGGCGTGATGGGCGAAGCCTCAGGCGAGGTGAGGCTCCGGTGGTGGAAGAGGCGGTGCGCGGTGGACGCCAGCGGGAGAACGGACAGCCGGGCGAGGCACGACCACGACAGTTGGGGACGGCCGTGACATCGCGATCGCCAGCAGCAGTGCGCCTACGACGAACAGTGCCCCGGTCGCGGTCAAACCGGGCAGGAGCGTCGGCGCGGACGTGCGCTCCCGCGCCGTGGCGCGTTCGTCGTGGTGGTGGAGGATCGCCTGCCGCAGGGGAAGGCTTCCCTGCGCGTCGAAGACCGACCAAGACCCGGCATGGTGGTCTGCCAGCGGCAGGATCAACGCCCCGGCGAGCATGGCCAGGACGTACGCGCGGGTCACCAGGTTGATCGTGGGCACCGGTCCTTCAGTTATATATCGACGTCCGTTTCGCCGGTTTCTCCTCACGCTCGCTTCCGCCGTTGGCGCGCGCCGGTCGGTGCACGCCGCGTACATCCCCCGGCGATCTTTCCTATCGTTCCAGCAGTGACGGCCGGACGGAGTCCCGACACGCGCGCGACGGTATGGGATCGTGAGATGGCCGCCGATGTCGATCGTACGCGGGTCGCCTCGAGCGCGACGCGGGTACACTCCCGGGCGATGGACCGGAGCCACTTCATCGATACGCGCCTCGTCGGCGATGCGCGGATCACGATGATCCTCGACGGCCACGGGTACTGGGCGCCGGAGCTCCAGGTGCCCGAGGCCGAGTGGCGCGCCGCGCTGCCCCAGGCGAACGCGGCCGGCGAGGTGGGCATCGACTTCTGCGGCGCCCACATTGCCCTCGGCGACGCGTCGATCCTCATCGACCTGGGGTTCGATGACATCCCACCCGAGCGCGGCCACTGGGCGACGATGCGCCTGCGGCGCACGCCCGGTGTCGAGGCGGTGCTGGCGGCCATCGGCGTCCGCGCCGAGGAGATCACCCACGTCCTCATCACCCATGCGCACGGCGACCACATCGCCGGGGCGATCGCCGAGCGGGACGGACGGCCGGTCGCCCGCTTTCCGAACGCGCGCCACCTGATCGGTCGGGCGGACTGGGAGCGGAACCCCGAGCGGAACAGCCCCGCGTCGCTCGCCGCGATGCACCTGGGCGGTCTGCTCTCCCGCGGCCTGCTCGAACTGGTGGATGGCGTCCGTCCGGTCGCGCCGGGCGTGACGTTCCGACACGCGCCGGGCGAGTCGCCGGGTCATTCCATCGTCGAGGTCCGGTCCCGAGGTGAGACCTTCCTGCACCTGGGCGATCTGTTCCACTTCCCCTGCGAGTTCGAGCATCTGGGCTGGATTCCGCCGGGGCGCGACCAGGCGACGACCATACTCTCCCGCCGCGACGCGCTCGAACGCGCGCGAGACGCGGGCGCCCTGCTCGCGTTCTCTCACGGGGTGTTTCCGTGCTGGGGAAGGGTTTCGCCCGAGGGCGAGCCGGCGCACTGGATGTACGAGGTCGCCACGCGCTAACCGACGCCGGCGCGACCGAGGGCCTCGTAGGTACTCGCGTTTCCCGCCGCGACGGACGAGGGATGGGGGTAAGGGTCCTATCCCGGGAGCCGCTCCCGCGCCGGATCGGTGAGAACGTCCTCAACCACTCTGGCTATCCCGTCCGCGCAAGCGCCTCGCTCGCCCGCCAGACAAGCGCCTGCAGCGTCAGCGTGGGGTTGATCCCCCCGCCCGTGGGAAACACCGCACCGCCCATGATGTACAGGTTCGGCGAGTCGTGGACGCGCAATTCGGGGTCGACCACCGAGGCGCGCGGGTCCTCGCCCATCCGGCACCCGCCCATATCGTGCGCGCTCCCCACGCCGGTCAGCTTGGGCCCGGTCCAGATCTGCGCCGCGCCCATCTCGCCCAGGATCTCTCTCGCGCGCTCGACCATGAAGTCCATAAGTCGTTGCTCGTTGGGATGAATGTCCCAGGTCACCCGCACGACCGGCAGGCCGGTTGCGTCCCGCGCGCGCGCCCGCGGGTCCAGGTCAAGAAACGTATCCTCGTACGCGAGCGTCTCCGGCTGAATGCGCAGATCGGCGATGCTGTTCCAGTTCTCGACGAGATGCCGCTTGTACGCGCTTCCCCAAGCCGGGACGCCCGGTGGCAGCGCCGCACGCGCCGCAGCGACTGGCTGCAGTTGCTCCTCGCAGGAGATCGTCGCACCGCGGAGGAAGCCGAGGCCGCTGTGGTCGAAGTTGTCCCCCACGAAGTCGTCGAGGATGTCGCCGTTCGCAGCGGGGGCGATGAACCGGTTGAGCCGCTGGCCTGGAAAGAGACCCAGGACACTCCAGAACATCTTGGTGAAGAAGTTCCGGCCCACCTGGCCGTGGCTGTTGCCCAGCCCGGACAGGAGCAGAAGCCGGACGTTCTCGAACGTATAGCCAGCGAGGACGTAGCGGTCCGCCTCAGCGCGCTGGATCCGTCCCTCGGCATCCTGGTAGAGGAGACCGGTGACCGTCCCGTTTCCGTCGTGGGCGATCTCGACAACGCGACAATCGGTGCGCAAATCGACGTTGCCGGTCGCGACAGCCTTCCGCGCGAAGGTGTTGCCCGCGGTCGACTTACTGTCGTTGTGACAGACGTAGAAAGTGCACCAGCCGCACGAGGTGCAGGCGGGGCGTCCGTCGAACGGCTCGGTGTTGATCGAGGCGGGCACCGGATAGGGGTGGAGGCCGAGGCGGCGGCAGGCATCGGCGAACATCAGCCCTGTCGGCGTACGCCGCGCCGGGGGCAGTGGCAGCCCGTCGCCCCTGTATCCCTCGAAGGGATTACCGTCCGTCGTCGGCACGCCGCGGGTGTTCCCGGGGACGCCCGCGACGCCCATAAGGTGCTCGACCCGACCGAAGTACGGCTCGAGATCGTCGTACCGGATCGGCCAGTCGACGACGTTCGCCCCCGGTGGGATTGCCGCGGCGCCGTAGCGGGCGATCGTATCCGTCCGCTGACGGAAGTCGTGGGGCTGGAAGCGCCGCATCCACGTGCCGTAGATCTGGGTCGAGCCGCCGACGCCATTGACCATACGCCCCAGCGAGTGGGTGGCGGGCATCGTTTCGGCGCCGGGCGAACGCCGCCAGGTGAGTGCCTCGGCGTCGAACTTGGGGCCGTACCCGCCCCGCGCGTAGGCGGCGGTCAGTTCATCCGGATGCGCGTCGGCGGTGCCGATCGTGTGCCCGGCTTCGAGAACCGTGACGCGCGCGCCCGCGCGAGCGAGGACGTACGCCGCGGTCGCCCCGGCCGCGCCCATGCCGACGATGCAGACATCGCTCTTCACCCGGCGCGGTGGCTCCGGAAGTCGGCCAGCGACCGGGGCGCCCGCGCGATTCGGGCACCGGGCACGTAGTCGTCCGGCCCGTACGCCATCTGCACGCCGGGGTGGCCGAGCAGGCGCCAGCCGATCATCTCCCGGTTGCCGCCGTGGGCCGGGTCGCTGAACAGACCCTCACGCGTGTGGGTGAGGAGCGTCGCGAAGAACGGATCGTGCTCGAACTCGAGGTCGGCGAGGATCGCATCCTGCGTCGCCACGTCGGCGGCTGCGTAGCCGTCCTTGCCGCGCGTTCGCGCCCTCTCGTCGAGTCGGGCGATCCCGCGCCGGTAGAGCGACTGCAGATCTCGCGCCGGGCCGTTCAGCGCCCGATCGATGTAGTGGATGACCCCGGCCTCGGCCGCTCCCGGCCCCAGCGCGTCGGTGGGGAAGATCCGTGCCGCCGCCGCGGCAATCGCGCGCGCCCCGGCGAGGTCGAAGAACAGAAGCGCCTCCGCCGGCTCGGGCACGGGAGGGATGGTATCACTGGCGGTAGGCGATGACCCCGCCACCGCAACCGGCCTCGCGCGTTCTCACGAGGCCCTTTCCTCGGGTAATGGGAGCCACAGGCGTGGTTTCTCAGTACTCAGACCACGACGCGAGGCGGAGAACGCCGGGGATCGTCCCGTCCGAGCTCACGAGGAGCACATGCGCCGCGAGGGCGCGCCCGTAGGGAAGGCGATCGAAGGGGTCTACCGGGCGTTCGTCGAAAAGAGCGTTCCGCTTCCATCCCCCAGTCGCCTGGCGTGACTGGCGCGGTCGCGGGCCGGTGCTCGATGAGGCGGTGCGGATTCCTGGCGCGCCGCGAAGGTCGCCGCGCCGTTCCGCGCTCACGTCATCGTGAGGGCCGCGCGCGTCACCGAGGTCGACTTCCCCATCCACTCTGCGGTCTCGAACGCCTGGTTGATCTCGCGCAGCGGGAACTTGTGCGAGAGCAGTTCGCCGAACGGATATCGATCGCCCGAGCGCTCCAGAAACTCGAGCGCGCGCGGCAGTGCCCAGGGGTGGTAGTGAGAAAGGCCGACCATCTTCCGGGATCCCCAGATGAACGTCGAGGCGTCCACTTCGAATCGGCTCGGGTGGATGCAGCCGATCTCCACGTAAGTCCCGCCGGGACGCACCATCTGCAATCCCTCGGGGATGACCCGCGGTGACCCGACGAGATCCATCACGACGCGGGCACCCACGCCGCCGGTCAGTTCGCGGACGCGGGCGATGCGATCCTCTGGCTTCTCGATCTCGGTCGCGTCGATGACGACATCGGCGCCGAATCGCTTCGCCAGTGCCAGGCGGCCCGGAATCCGGTCGATCTGGATGACCAGACCTGCGCCCATCTCCTTCGCGACTGCCGCGGCGTTCAGGCCGAGACCCCCCGCGCCCTGGAGAACGACCGTATCGCCGAAGCGCAGTCCACCCTGCTGGACTCCCCAGATGACCTGCGAGAGCGCGCAGTTCGCCGGAGCGATCACATCGTCGGAGAGGCTGTCGGGCACCTTGAACACGTAGTGCCCCGGACGGAGGTAGTAGTACTCGGCGTACGTTCCCGTGAAGTACGGCGCGATGTGCGCCCCGCGCGGGCCGAAGCGGGTGAAGCGGGTCGGGCACGCGTTCGGCATGTCGTCCAGGCACACCGAGCACCGCCGGCAGGGAAAAAAGTAGGTGAACACCACGCGGTCCCCCTCGCGGAGGGTCTGGCCGAACGAATCGGTCTTCACATTGCGGCCCAGGACGGCGATGCGCCCGGCGCCCTCGTGCCCGGTGACGAAGCCGGAGGTGACGCCCCGCGCCGCAGCGCTCGTGTACTCGCCGCGCCAGGTGTGGAGATCGCTGCCGCAGATGTTGGCCGTCGTCATGCGGATGAGGATCGCGTCGTCCTCGACCTCGGGCAGAGGCAGTTCACGAATATCGAAGGGAGTTCCCGCGCCCATGAACACCGCCGCCAGCGCCGTCTTCGCCATCCGTCTCCTCCGTTGGGGAACCGCGTCCGTGGACGCCTTTGTACCACTCCCGGCCCTGCCCTCGAGCGGCCGGGTCGCCCATCGCTCGCCTGGGAGAAAGGTACCCCCTGTCATAGGGAGAAAACCCCGACGCCGCCGCCGGGGTGTCCCTTCACCATCAGGCATGGGCGGAATTCGGAGCGAGTGATGGCAACGAAGGGCACGGTCGTCCCGACGGCTCTGCAGTGGTCGCGAATCAATGCCGATGGCCTTCGGCAGATAGAGAGCGGCGATCTCACCAGCGCCACGCCCACCCTCCACCGCGCCGTACAGATGGCGGAGCGGATGCCTGAGTCGGGCGAACGCCTGGCGTGCTCGCTCTTCGCGCTTGGCCGTGTCTACCGGATGGTCGGCCGTCTTGACGAGGCGGAACGCGCCATGCGTCGCGCGCTCCACGCCGAGTCGCACGCGCTGGGCCAGTCCCACCCGTACACCCGGAAGATTGCCGGTGCCCAGGTCACCATCCTCCGCCGGGCCGGTCGAACGCGCGCGGCCGCCCACCTCGAGCGGGTGCTGGCGGCCGACCCACGCCCGCGGGAGGGGATCTCGTGAACCGCGTCGCTTCCCGGAGCGCCTATCACCCGACCTATCGCCCACATCGGCGTCCGCATGCGCCGCCCCCACCTCCCGACCGGCCGCAGACGACCTCCGAGCAGGTCGCCCGCACCATCATCGGCGCGTTCATCGGCCTGGCCATCGTCCTCGGCCTGATGGTCCTGGCCGGCGCCATCATGAACTCCGATACCTCCGCGGCGACCACGCCCTCCGACCCGATCGTCATCGTGAACGGCGAGATCCGTCAGCCGACGCCGTACTGGCGATTCCGCGATGAGTGGCTGACGCCGCGATCGAAGTAGAGGCGTCCCAGGCCGGTCGGCGTGGCGTCGGGGTCCGGGGTTTCCGCCGACCGCGGGCGCCCGCGTCCTGTCGATACTCTGCCGGTGGCGGCTGGCGATCCGAACCCAGCCGCGGGAGCGCGCGAGGTGGGCACGGGGTCCCTCCTCCTCGATGTGCTCCTCATCGCTCTGCGGCGCCCGATGCCGCTGTTCGTCATCATCGGCCTGACGATCGGCCTGGCCGTGCGGCTCCGCGCCGAGACGGCCCCGTCCAGCGATCTCATCCTCGGCCTCACCCTGATCGTGGGCGGCGTACTGACGGTGTTCCGGACGGTGCGAGGGATGTTTCGCGGTCAGTTCGCCTCAGACATCGTTGCGAGCATGGCGATCGTCAGCAGCGCGCTGGTGGGCGAGTACTTCGCCGGAGCCGTCATCGTGCTCAATGCAGACCGGCGGGGAGGCGCTCGAACTGTACGGCGTGCGCCGGGCGAGTTCGACGCTCGCACGGCTGATCGCGATGCGTGCGACCCGCGCCAGCGAAGAGAGCCATTTCGCCCGGGTTATCGCCCTGACCCGGCAGGCTCAGGCCGAGAAGGCGCCCATCTCCCGTCTGGCGGACCGGTACGCGGCCGTCTTCACGCCGCTCACGATCGCGGTCGCTGCGGTCGCCTACTTCATCACCGGGCGGGTGGACGCGGTCATCGCCGTGCTCGTGGTGGCCACGCCCTGCCCGCTCATCCTCGCCGCGCCTGTCGCGGTGATGTCCGGCATCAACCGCGCCGCAGCAGTGGGCATCGTGGTGAGGAGCGGCGGCGCGATCGAACAGATCGCCCGCGTGCACGCGTTCGCGTTCGACAAGACGGATACGTTGACGCGCGGTCACCCCGCTCTGCGACAGATCGCACCGATGAACGGGTGGTCGGAATCTGACGCGCTGACCTACGCGGCGAGTCTGGAGGAGCACTCCGCGCACCCGATGGCGCGGGCAGTGGTCGCGGCGGCGCTCGGTCGGCGCGAGGGTGCGCTGCTGACGGCCCGTGATACGCGTGAGGTCCCCGGTCACGGGGTCACCGGCACCGTCGACGGCCATGCGGTCGCCATCGGCGGCCGGCACTGGGTCGAAGGACTCGTCGGGTCGCCTGCCCGCGAGAATCCCGGGACCGGCCTTGGATGGGACGATCCCGGCGCGGCGCGATCTCTGGTCGCGATCGATGGGCAGCCTGCCGCCCACCTTCTCTTCGACGATCCCGTGCGGCCGGAGGCCCGCTCCCTGGTGCCCCGATCGCGCGCCCTGGGTATCGACCGTGTAGTGATGCTGATCGGCGATGGGATCAACGACGCGCCGGCCCTCGCCGCGGCGTCGGTCGGAATCGCTATGGGCGCCCGCGGAACGGCGATCGCCGCCGAGGCCGCCGACACTGTCCTCATGGCGGACGATGTGAGCCGCGTCGCGACCGCGGTCGAGATCGGCCGCCGGACCACCGCAATCGCGCGTCAGGCGATCTGGATCGGGATGGGCGTGAGCGGCACGCTCATGATCATCGCCGCATTCGGGGTCATCCCGCCGGCGCTCGGCGCGGTGTTCCAGGAACTCCTCCACATCTTCGTGATCGTCCACGCGCTGCGGCGATAGCCGTGCGGGACTGAGTGACGATGCGCGCTGATGGGCCGGTCCGAGAGGATTGCCCTCACGCCAACCCTCTCCACCACCGCGGCGGGCGGGGTAACCCGTCGTCGCCGATGATCGCGCCGGCGAGGTCCAGCGCACCGACCGCATACTCCTCGCGCACGGTCGCGGAGGAAGCTGTACCGGACCGCGGGCATCTCTTCCGCCCACTTCGGCGACCTCATCCGTGACGGGTGCCAGACCCGCCTCAGTGCGCGGACGCGGGAGGGGTGGAGCGAACCTGACGGTGATGGTCCTCAACTGTCGTTGCCATCGCTTCGATCGCGAGCGCACGTCTCGCGAGTGCACCGGGAACGTCCGGCGACTGGCGACGTGCGGTTCGAAGCGTCGCCAAGCCTGTTCAGCGCTCGAACGAAGTCGCCGATGGACTCAGTGACCGTTGGTGATCCGGTGGGCAGCGCGGCCCGGCGAGGTTCTCCATCCGGAGCGTCGCACCGTCGGGAAGACTCATCAGGAGGACACCGCTTAATCGGGCGAGCGGCATCCCTCCGGGCGTCGAACCGGCAGCAAACTGCTCGTAGCAGTAGACCCTTCCGTCGGCACGAACCTCGCTGAACGGCCGGTTGACCGTCCCCTCGTCACGTGGCGCGAAGGCGTAGAGGCCGCTCGGTGCACCCGGAACGCGGTTGCCCATGGCGATGATCGGTTGTGCCGGATCGACAAAGTCGCTCGCCAGTCCGAGGGCGCCGCTCATATCCGTGGAGCGGCGGTAGTCGACGCCTGGAGCGAACCAGTTGCCTGCGGCGGTGCCCGCGACGTCCTGATCGTGTTTTCCACCGACCGGATTCGCGGTGCGCGTCCTCTGGCCGAAGATGTTGCCCGTCTTCGCGGCCAGGCGTGCTCTCGGGTCGGGCGCGAAGTACTCCAGAGGAGAGGCGTAATATGGGTAGAACCCATCGTAGTGTTCGGGGCGAACGAACCTGGCCGGCGGGCGGCGGAAATCGATCACCCCGAGGTCGATTCCGGCCGTGTCTGGCCCGTGACCGAACACTTCGCCTGCAGCGACGGGCAGGCCTAGGCCGGAACGTCGGCACGTCGTTACGGTCGCTCGGCCCTCGGAGAATGAGTTGCAGGTGGGCGATCCTGCCTGGTATGCGGCGCGAAGCCGGTCTGCGATCGCGCTGAGGTGGCCCCAATAGACCCGCACCTCGCGACACGGATAAGTGAACACCTGGTAGTTCGCGCCGCCGGTGCTGAAGGAGGCCTCCCAGATCTCCTCGATCCACATCTCCGCGGGCGCGCGCAGCGGCACTGGTACTGGTCGCTCGCCGGGGCGGGTCATCGAGAACGCGCTGTGCTTGGCGGGAAACATGTGGATCGGCGGCGCCATAAAGCCGAGTGGCCGGAACGCCAGGAATTGCTCTGGTTCGAGAGGCAGGACGGTGAAAAGCTGCGTGGTGAAGTCGGTCGGGCAGGGAGGAATCGCGGGGCTGGGGGCCGGTCCGCTCGGAAGGGCCGCGCGCGCGAGGGTCGGTGACCTGGTGGGCAAGATCGGTGCAGCGATAGCCGGCGTGGGGGACGGCACGGCCGACGTGGAGGACGGCACGGCCGGCGTGGGGGACGGCACGGCCGGCGTGGGGGACGGCACGGCGGGAACAAGGGTGGCGGTGGGTGGAGGAGCGACGGACGCGGCCGCGAGGAGCGTCGGCGCCACCGGCGTCGCGGCGGGACTGTTCGTGGCGGACCCACAGGCCAGGAGAGCGATGAGCGCGACAGGGCACAACACCACGAACCCTCGCCGGCGCTTCGAGAGTCTTCCCGGGCTCACAGTGGCACTATGGCATAGATAGTTAGACTACTATGGACAGGATAGGCCCGGTGTGCCACCATAGGTCGGTGATCGAGCACGCTGCTCACCCGTCCCTCCCGCCGTACGTAGCGCCGGCGGCGACGCGCGTGGGTCATGTTCACCTGAAGGTCGCTGACATCCCCCGTGCCCTCGGGTTTTATCGAGACCTGCTCGGTTTCGAGGTCCAGTTCGATCTCGGCCACGCGGCGTTCCTCTCTGCCGGAGGATATCACCACCACATCGGCCTGAATACGTGGGAGAGCCGGGGCGGCGAACCGCCACCACCGGGAGCGACCGGTCTCTACCACGTGGCGTTCGCCTATCCGACCCGCCGCGACCTCGCCGTGGTCGTCCGTCGCCTCATGGATGCGGGATACCCGCTGGACGGTGGCTCCGACCACACCACCCACGAGGCGATCTACCTGCGCGATCCCGATGGCAATGGCGTCGAACTCGCCTGGGACCGGCCGGAGAGCGCCTGGCGGCCGTTCTGGGAGCAGTTCCGGGATGATCCGCGCGGTTTGGCCCGCCTGAACCGCCAGCTCGATTTTGGCAGCCTGATGGCGGAGATCGATCGTCCAATGGAGGCAGATACCACATGATCAGGGACCGTCGGCTCTGGGCAGGCCAGATCTTTCTGGCAATCGCCTTCCTCGTCAATGGCGGCGGCAAGGTCGCGATCCCAGCCGCGGAACTGGCAGCGATGGGTCCAGCGAATCTGTGGGTTGCGGACGCTTCTCCCGAGATTGTCATTGTGGTGGGACTGCTCGAACTGCTCGGCGCAATCGGCGTCATCCTGCCGTGGGCCACCGGGGTCCGCCGGGAGCTCACCTTCTGGGCGGCGGCGGGTCTCGCGCTGACGATGCTCGGCGCGGCCGGTCTTCATGTCGTGCGCGGCGAAATGTTCCTCATGCCCGTCAACGCTGCGATCGGCGTCATCGCGCTCCTCGTCGCGCTCGGGCGCAGGAGCAGGACCGCCCCCACCGACTGATCCCGACGGCCTTAGGGCAGCGCTCAGCCGTCGATCCCGCCGATCCGGAGCGCGCCCAGCGTCACGGCCAGCAGGAACGTCAGCGATGCAAGCACCGCCGCTGCGACCCGGGCGCCCACCGCCCGCACGGCCGCGATCTCGACGCCGAACCCCAATCCGGCCATCGCGACGAGCGTCAGGGCTCGACTCCCCTCGCGGAGCAACTCGGCCGGGGCCGTGGGTAGGAGGCTCGTGCTCCGCGCCGCGGCGAGAATGAGGAAGCCGATCACGAACCACGGCAGGAAGCTCGCGAGGCCCCGCCCCGATCCATGGCGGAAGAGCAGACTCGCCGCGATCACGACCGGTCCGATGAGGAGCACGCGCGTCAATTTGACGGTCGTAGCCACCTCGCCGCTGAGTTGACTGACCGGAAACGCCGCGGCGATCACCTGCGGCACCGCGTAGACCGCCATCCCGGCGAGGACCCCATATTGATAATGACTGAGCAGCAACGGCCCGATGAGGAAAGGCAGGCCGAGCACGAGCAGTAGACCGAGGATTGCGGTCAGGCCGATCGCTGAGGCCACATCTTTGCGGTCAGCCTTGATCACCGGCGCGACCGCGGCAATCGCGGAGTTCCCGCAAATACCGTTACCGACCGCGACGAGAAGCGCGAGCTGCCAGCCGAGGCCCAGGACCCTTCCGATGCCGAAGCCGATGAGGATTGCCGCGATCACGCTCAGGATGATGAAGCCGAGCAGGATCGGGCCGGCCGCGAACACAACGGGGAAGGAGACCGCCGCGCCCAGGAGCAGGACGCCGAGTTCGAGCACCTGACGCGACGCGTAGTTCGCGCCCGGTGCGAACGAGGCGATCAGATCCGCGGGCAGGATGTTGCGCAGGATCACCCCGATGAGCAGTGCAACCACGAGCCCCTCGATGACCGCCTGCCCGATGAGTAGCTCCTCGAACCGCGCGACGACGAAACCCATCGCCGCCACCACGATGGAGAGAAGAAGGCCCCGCGTGTGCTCCGGTCGCAGGCCGATACGCTGGAGCAGGTTCACCGCGCCCATCACCTCGATCCTCCGGGCAAAAGCAACTAAGGATACCGCAGCGGCGCACTCAGGGTATTCCCCGGACGCCTTCCCTCCCCACCCGCCCGACAATTGGCGATGGAGGGCTGTCACATGGGAACGATTCTCGTACCGCTCGACGGCTCGGACATGTCGGAGCGCGCCCTTCCCTTTGCGGTGCGCCTCGCCCGGGAGACCGGCGGGACCCTGCTCCTCGTGCGCGCGGCGCTGGCCTATGTGTACGAATCGGAGCGCATCAGCGACGTCGTGCGCCTCGACCACGGTGCCCAGCCCGAGCTGGACGAAGTCGCCCAGAAGGTCCGCGCGATGAACGTAACCGTGGAAACGTCGGTCGCGCACGGCGTGTCCGCCGCCGACTCGATCGTCGGACTTGCTTGCGAACGGGCCGTGGACCTGATCGTGATGTCATCGCACGGGAGAGGCGGGCTCGGCCGTTTCATCTACGGGAGCGTGGCCGACCGGGTACTGCGGAATGCGCCCGCGCCGGTGCTGATGATCACTGGCGGGACGCATCATCTCTGGAGAGAGGGCACGATCCGGGCTCTGATGCCGCTCGACGGATCGGCGCTGTCCGGTCGATCGCTCCTCACATTGGGAACGCTCGCCCGCGCGATGTCGATCGAGGCCGTTCTGCTGCGCGTCATCGAACCGCCACCACCGGACGCGACGCTCGGCTTTCCGCCCACCTACGCCGTGCCGATGCCGATGGAGGTGGACGGCCAGGTCCTCCACGCGCGGGGCGCTCTTGACGATGAGGCGCAACGGGTGCGGGGCACGGTGCCGATCGTTGGGGTCCGGGTCGAGGTCGGCCAGGTGGCGCCGACCATCGCCACAGTGGCCGCGGAGGAGAAGGTCGACCTGATCGTGATGTCGACGCACGGTCGCGGCGGCATCAGTCGCATGGTGATGGGGTCGGCTGCGACAGCCATGATGCAGCGTGCCACGGTGCCGCTCCTCCTCGTTCCCCACACCGTGAGGACTCGCGCCGTGCTCGCACCCACCGATCCGAGGCGACGGCCGCGTCCGAAGAGTGATGTGACGGTGACGCTCACGCCGCTCCAGGTCGGGTACGTCGAGTACGGCCTCGAGATGGTTCTCCACTCCGCCGACGATCGTGCCTCGGCCGAGGAGGTGCAGGGACTGCTCGCCACGTTCGAGGCGTTCGCCGAACCGTCGGAGATGGTCCCACACACCTGAGCGCAGAGGGCGGCGCGCGCCTTACCCGGGCCGCTCCGTCCGATCCTCGATCTCCCAGGCGTGATCGAGCACATGCCAGGTGATGTAGCGCGCCGCGAAGCGCTGCGACCACCCTCGCTCGGCGACAGGTGCGCCGTCCGATGGCTGGCGCAGAACCGAGAGCATCGCCGCTCGAGCTTCCGAGATCGCGATTCGATCGTCGAGCGCCGGGATCTTTACCCGAATCCCCAGGCGACGTGCGTAGTAGCCGACGTCGCACTCGAGCACGTGCTGCACGACAGCCGTGCGGTCACGCCCGCCGCCACGCGGTCCCTTGCGCAGCGTCTCCGACGCCGCGTCGGAAATTCGATCGAAGGCCTCCCAGGCCGCGGCCAGGATCGCTGCGAAACGCGCGGCCTCATCTCTCGACGTTGGCCGGCGATCGCCCTCCGCGGAGGCGCCCGGAGCGCCGAAATCTGTACCCGCGGCCCCCGCGAGGCGCTCGCTCACCTCCCACCGATCGGGCGAGATCGGACCGGGCAGTGCCAGTCCCGCCGCAGCGGCGATTGGCTCGTATCGCGATCGATAGGCCGCAAGCGCTTCCAGCGCGCCCTGTTCATCGCGCCCGGCTCGGGTCCATCCCGGCCAGTCGACTGCACTCGCAAACGCGCGCTTCGCTCCGACTTCCACGATCGCGATCATCTCGCGCCTCCGCAATGTGCGGCGGGGCAGGGCGCCCCGCCGCACAACATTGTCCCGGATGTATTCAGGCGGTCGCGCGTACCAGCAGAATCGGAATCGTCGCGTGGCGCACCACGTAGTCGGTCACGCTGCCCAGCAGCAGTCGGCCCAGTCCGCCGCGCCCGTGGGTCGTCATCAGGATGAGATCGGCCTCCCAGGACGCGGCCTCGGCGACGATCTTCTCCCCGGCGGAGCCATCCAAACGTCGCCAGCTGCAGTGGACGCCCTCCTTCCGCAGTCGATCCGCCGTCTGGGTAGGGTAGAGGTCCGCCTCATCTTTCTGCGCCGCCACGTACGGCGCCGGATCGAGCACCGGTCCGTGACCGGGCATCGTGCTGGCCGCGCTCGCCGCGAGTAGGCTGGCCGGCGGCGCGTAGGCCCGCACGAGCTCGACGCGAGAGTCGAACGCTTTCGCGAGCGTGCGGACGTGGGGAAGAATTTGCTCGGCAAGCGCCGACCCGTCCAGCGGAACGATGATGCGCGCGTAGGGTTGGCTGCCGAGTGTGCGGAAATCCCTCTGTGCCATCTGGGGCACCCCCTTCGCCAGTCAGCCTAGGGGTGGCCGCTCGCCGAGGATCAGGAATAAATTCTGAGGCCCGCCGACCTCACGTCGCGCACGATCGAGCCACGCGAGGAGGTGCTGACCGTGGAGAGTTGGAGTGATGGGCGGGCCGGACTCATGGCGGTCTTCGTCGTGGGAGGCGCCGCGGCGTCGATCCTGCTGCTGATCCTCGCGGTGATCGCGTACAGCGCAAACTGGGGCTACGCGATCCGATTCTGACCTGCGCGCGACCCATCGCCGTGCGCGCCGCGCGAGGATCGGCGTATCGTTGGCCGATCCTGACGGGGTGTGGCGCTTGCCGATCTCGGTCTATCTCTGCGACGACCACGCCATGTTGCGTGCCGGCCTGCGCGCCCTCCTGAACAGCGTCCGCGGGATCGATGTGATCGGAGATGCGGGCGATGCCGAGACCGCGATTCGGGACGTCGTCGCGCCGTCCCGACGTCGCGATTTTCGACATCATCCTGCCTGGCATTGATGACCTCGAGGCCGCGCGCCGCATCCGGCGGGGCGCGCCGGATGTGCGCGTCCTGATGCTCACTATGCACGACGATCCGGCGTACCTGTATCAGGCGCTCGACGCCGGTGCCGCAGGCTACGTGCTCAAGCGCGCCGCTGACGTGGAACTGATTGCCGCGATCCGGAGCGTGGTGATGGACAACGCTTTCCTCGCCCCGGCGGCGGCGCGATCGCTCGTCGCGGACTACCTCCATTGGCGCGAGCGCGGCGAACTGCGGATCGAGGCCGAGAGGTTGACGCCACGGGAAGAGGAGGTGCTCTCCCTCATCGCCCAGGGTTTCACCAACGTCGAGATCGGCGATCGGCTCGTCATCAGCATCAAGACCGTCGAGACCCACCGCTCGCACGTCCTGGCAAGACTCGGCCTGCGCAAGCGCGCCGAACTGGTCCATTACGCGCGCACGCACGGTCTCCTCGATCGTCAAACCGCCCTCGGCTCGTGAGGTAGCTCTCCGTGCGGCGCATCGTCCGTCGGATCTTCCCGGCGCTCCTCGAGCGATGCGGGGGGAGTCACGAGCGGCATACCGCCGCCCACAAGCGGGAACTGCTGGCTCCGCTGCGGGGCCGCGTGGTCGAGGTGGGACCGGGAACAGGGGTGAACCTGGTCTACCTCGATCGAAACGCCGACTGGATCGGCGTGGAGCCGAACGAGCATATGGAACCGTACTTGCGTCGGCGTGCCGCGGCTCTCGGTCGTGCGGTGGAGGTCCGCCGCGGCACCGCTGAGGCGCTCCCCTTCGACCGCGCGTCGGTCGACGCGGTCGTCAGCACGTTGGTGCTCTGCTCGGTGGCCGATCCGAACGCGGCGCTGGCGGAGATCCGGCGCGTGCTCTGCCCTGGTGGGCAGTTCGTCTTCATCGAGCACGTCGCCGCCCCGGTGGGCTCCCGCACGCGCGCATTCCAGCACTTCATCCGACCTGTCTGGGCGTACATCAGCGACGGCTGCCATCCCGACCGCGACACCCCGGAGGCGATCGCATCTGCCGGCTTTGCGTCGGTCGAGATCGCCCGCTTCGACCTCCGCATGCCGATCGTGGGGCCACACATCGTCGGTCGCGCGGTCAACTGAGCCACTTCGCTCGCACGGCGCCGGGCGGGCAGCGGAGTTCCGGCCCAAAGTGACCCACGGTGCAGCGCGACCATCGACAGCGTACTTCCGACGGGGGCACAAATGACACGGTCCATGGTCGGCCGGCGGTGAGCCCATAGAATCGCGCGATGATCGAACCACCGCGATCTCCACAAGACAGTGCCTTCGAGGGCGATCGGTGGGCAGGTCGGTTCGTTCCCGGCACGGGGTACGGAGTCCTGATCGTGCTCGTGCTGATGGCGGGGCAGGTCGCCGTGGGTGGCGCCTTCGACGCTCTGAGAGGCGGGACACCCCTCTGGATCGTCGCGATCGTCGCGGCACTCATCGCGACGGGAGTCGCCCTCTGGGTGATCCGGCGCTGGTGGCGCCTCGATCTGGACGAGGTCGTACCCCCGGGTTACCCCGCCGGATCGGTGATGGCTGCTCTGGTGCCGCTCACGATCGGGATGCAGATCCTCTTCTCCGAGATGGACAACCTGCTTCAACTCGTGTGGCCGATGCCACCCGAGATGAAGGCGATGATGGCCGACCTCGTAGGGGGCAGCATCATCACCGCGCTGCTGGTCCTGGTGATCGTTGCCCCGCTCACCGAAGAGCTGCTCTTCCGTGGCGCCGTTCTCGGCGGTCTCCTCCGCGGCCCGAACATCCTCCGCGCGATCGCGGTCTCCTCCATCCTGTTCGGGTTGGCACACGGCAATCCCTGGCAGTTCGCGGGCGCCTTCTGCGCCGGGATGCTCTTCGGCTGGCTGCGCGTCCGGACCAACTCGATCGTCCCCGGCCTCTGGGGGCACGCGCTGATGAACGCCGTGCCGGTACTGGCGATGCACATTCTGCCGCCCATCCCCGGGTTCACCGAGGTGCGGGATACGCCCACACTACAGCCGTACTGGCTGGATGCGACCGGCGTGGTCCTCGTCTACGTGGGCGCGCGCCTTCTGCTCAACGCGATCCGGCAATCGACCCGAGTATCGGATTGGCGCGTGGATGACGCGGGCATCGCATCGCCCTCCGATGGGGGATCCTCGTCCTGACCCGCGTCAGTCACTGCGCGCGGCTTCCATCGCGGTCGATGCACCCAGATCGAGCATGCCGAGCCCCTTGACCTGGTTCGACTGTGCGAAGCGGGCGATGCGCAGCAAGTTCTGCACGATCTCGCTGGCACGCTTGGCGGCCTGGAGACTCGATCGCGCGGTGCTCTCTCCCGGCTGCCCGGCGAGGGCCTCGATGAGGAGATGCCCGTACCCGACCGTGAGCGTCAACTGGTTGTTCACCTCGTGGACGATCACGCGCGCGGTCTTGATCGCGCCATCGTACCGCGTCGATGGTGCCGCGAATTACTCCCTGATGGCGGGCCGCTCAGGCGACGTTCCGGATCGTCATCGTTGCCGGGTCGTACTTTGTCATTACGACCAGGCCCGAGCCGGTGGCGGCGAGGGCGTTGGCACAGATCTCGTCGTAGATGCCAGGACGGGTCAGCGGAGATTCCACTAGCTGGCCCATCTGAGGATGAACAGGTCGAGTCGTCGGGCTAGGTCGCGCAGGCCCAGGTACGTGGCGGGGGTCAACGGACTGAGTGGATGACGGCAGAAGTCGGATCGGACGATCCCGCCCTCGCGCAGCATCGCCTTGGTCGCGCGGAGGCCGCACTGCCGGTTCTCGTAGTTGATGAGAGGCAGGTAGCTCTCCCAGAGCGTCATTGCGTCCTCACGCGCACCGTCCAGATACGCATGGACGACGCGGCCGAGGACATCCGGGAGTAGCGCGCTCGGCATCGTGCCCGTCGCGCCGGCTGCCAGATCGGCTCCGAGGGTGATGCTCTCCTCACCATCGAACGGCCCGTCGATCGCGTCGCCGGCCAGTTCGATGAGATGGCGGAGCTTCGCCGCTGCGAACGCACTCTCGATCTTGAAGTAGCGCAGGCGGTCGATCGAGCGGGCGAGATGCGCCAGGAATGGCGCGGAAAGCGTCACGCCGCTTATCGGCGCGTCCTGGACCATGATCGGGATGTCGATCGCCTCGGCGATGCGCGCGTAGTAAGCGTGGATCGATTCCTCGTCGCCGCGCAGCGTCGCGCCGTGGTAGGGCGGCATGAGCATGACCATCGCTGCCCCGGCCCGCTGGGCACGCGCGCTGCGCTCTCGCGCGATCGCGGTGCTGAAATGCGTGGTGGTAACGATGATGGGCGTTCGCCCGCCGGCACGCTCGAGAATCGCATCGGTGAGGAGGTCCCGCTCTGCGTCGGTCAGCGAGAACTGCTCTGAGTAGTTCGCCAGAATGCAGATACCGTCGACCCCGGCATCCACGAGGTAGTCGATCACCCGTCTCTGACCATCGATGTCGAGATCGCCTGAGGAAGTGAAGATCGTCGGCGCGATGGGAAACACGCCGCGATACGGCTCGGTCACGTTGCTCCCCGCCTCGAGGAGGGATCGTAGTCCTTAGAATGGCGCGGTGCTGCGGATCGTGATCGGCTCCGATCTCGCCCTGACAGCCCGGCTCGAATCCGACCGGGCCCCCCTCACGGTCGCGGCGGTGCGCCGTCTTCTCCCCTTCGAAGGAACCATCATGCAGGGGCGCTGGAGCGGAGAGTCGGCGTGGGTGCCGCTCGACGACTGGCGAGCCGCCTCCAACCCGGGTGGGCCGGCCGGTGGGTCGGCCGCCGTCCGGCGTTTCGACCTCCCCTACGAGAACCACACGAGTTTCCCCGCGCCCGGCGAGATGCTCCTCTACTGCTTTGGCTTGAGCGTGACCGAGTTTCTGCTGCCGTACGGCCCGACCATCTTCAACAGCCGGGTCGGCCAACTGGTGGGCAACCACTTCGCGACCATCATCGAGGGACGCGATCTCCTCGCCGAGGTCGGGCGTCGCGTCCTCTGGCAAGGTGCGCAGCCCATCACGATCGTGGATTCGACGTGATGGATCGCCTCGATCTCCTCGAGACCATCTACACGACCCGTTCGATACGCCGCTTTCTGCCCGATCCGGTGCCCGATGAGATCGTGGCCAGGCTGATCGAGGCGGCGACGCGCGCGCCGAACGGCCGCAACGCCCAGCCGTGGCACTTCATTGCCATCCGCGATTCCCATCAGCGGCTCGCGGTCGGTGAGGTGTACCGTCGCGCCTGGGACGAGTACTCGCCTCCCTCCCGGCTGGCCGCGATTACTGATCCGCGCGAACGACGCCGGGTGGCGGGCGCCTTCCACCTCGGTGCAACTATGGGAACCGAGCCGCCGCTGCTCATCGTCGTCTGTGGTCCCGGCGGGACCTCCTCCTTCGAGATGCGCACGACCGCCGCGACGATCTACCCGGCGGTGCAGAACCTCCTCCTCGCCGCTCGCGCCTATGGCCTGGCTGGGTGTCTCACGACGGTTCATCTGCCCCGCGAGGCCGAGTTACGACCGATCCTCGGTCTGCCGGATGAGGTCGCGACCTACGCGATCGTGCCCATAGGCCGGACCACTGAGAGGTTCGGTCCGCTGCGCCGTCGTCCCGTAGGCGAGGTCACCTTCGCGGAGCGCTGGGGGCAGCCCCTCCCGGGAACCGGCTAGGGCGCGTGCTCCGCGTCGGCACCTTCACCGCGCTGCAGCGGAACCCTAACTACCGCCTCTACTGGATCGGAGCGCTCACCTCCAACCTCGGCACCTGGATGCAGTTCGTCGCCCAGGGTTGGCTGGTCTACGAACTGACCGGATCGACCCTGATGCTCGGCGTGGTCGGCTTCGCGCAGTCGGCGCCATTCCTCGTCCTCTCCCTGTACGGCGGCGTCCTGGCGGATCGCTTCGAGCGCCGTCGGCTGATGGTCTGGACTCAAAGCGGCATGATGCTCCATGGCTTCGTTCTCGCCGGAATGACGCTGACGGGCACCGTCACGGCGTGGTGGGTGGTCGCGTTGGCCGCGATCTATGGAGCCATCAACGCGATCAATACGCCCGTCCGCCAGGCGATCGTGGCCGATCTCGTGCGTCGCGACGACCTTCAGAACGCGATCGCTCTCAACTCGCTGCAATTTCAGAGCAGCCGCACCGTCGGCCCGGCGATCGCGGGCCTCGTCCTCGCAACCTACGGCGCCGGCTGGTGCTTCCTCGCCAACGCACTGTCGTTCATCGCCGTCATCTTCACGCTGCTCCGGATGGATCTTCCCCCCTGGAACCTCGGCCTAGGCCGCCCGCGCTCGCCGCGATCCGGGAGTCCCTCCGGTACGTCCAGTCGGAGCCGATCCTGCTCGCTGCGCTTCTGCTGACCGCGGTGCCGAGTCTTTTCTCCATGCCGTACCAGCACCTGATGCCGGCAGTGGCCAGCGATGTCCTGCGCACCGGTCCGGAGGGGTTCGGCGTCCTCCAGAGCGCCTCCGGTATCGGCGCGGTGGTGAGCGCGTTCGCGATCGCGTCACTGGGGCGGCGCGGCGGCGGCACAACCCAGCTCGTTGCCCTGATCGTCGGCGGCGTCGGCGTGACCGCGTTCGGCCTCTCCACACTGGTACCGGCCTCGGTCGTCGCCGTGTTCGTGGCCGGGCTGGGGCATATGGCGTTCATGTCGCTCAACATGACCGGTATCCACTCTCGGGTCACCGAGGAGATGCGCGGGCGGGTGACCGCCCTGCTCACGATGATGGTCTTCGGCCTACAGCCGCTGAGCGCGCTCCTCAGCGGTGCGGTCGCGGCGGCGATCGGCGTGCAGAACACCCTGGCGCTGAGCGGCTTCTTCTGCGCCGGCATCGCGATCGCGGCGGCGATCCTGGTGCCGAAGTTGCGCGCGTGAGGGCGATCGTCAGTCGCGGGCGAGGTACGCCTCGGTCAGTCGGACGAACATCTCCACGCCGACGGGAAGGGCGGCCTCGTCGATATCGAAGCGCGGGTGGTGATGACCCCAGACCAGGCCCCGGCTGTCGTTGCGGGTGCCTACGTTGAAGAAGCACCCCGGCGCGCGCTGCAGGAAGTAGGCGAAATCCTCGCCGCCCATCGATTGATCGCGAGTGACAACCTGCGTCTCACCAACAGCCTGGCGGGCGATGTTGGCCACAAAGGCCGTCTGGGTCTCCTCATTGATGACCGCCGGGTAGCCCCACTCGTACGTGCACCGACAGGTGGCACGCATCGCCGTGGCGACGCTCGTCGCAACCTCCTCGACGCGGCGGGCCAGCACCTGCCGCAGGTCGGGGTCGAAGGTGCGCACGGTGCCCCTTAGCAGCGCCGAGTCGGGAATGACGTTCGGCGCAGTACCTGCCTGGATCTGCCCGACCGTGATCACTGCCGGCTCGAGCGGATTCACTTCACGGGCCACGACCGCGTGAAGAGCGACCATGACCTGCGCCGCGACGAGTGCGGTGTCCACGCACTCGTGCGGCCGGGCGGCGTGCCCGCCACGACCGGCGATCTCCAGGCGGAACATGTCCGCCGCAGCCATAATCGGCCCCGGCCGCGCCGCCACGGTCCCCACGGGGAGTTCCTGGGAGAGGTGTAGGCCGAACACCGCATCGACCTTCGGATCGTCCATCACCCCCTGAGCGATCATCGCCTGGGCGCCGCCCGGGGGGCGTTCCTCGCATGGCTGGAACGCGAATACGATCGCGCCGCGCAGCGCGTCCCGGCGCGAGGCGAGGATCTCGGCGGCACTGAGGAGGATCGCGGTATGGCCGTCGTGACCGCACGCGTGCATCACCCCGGGAACGGTCGACCGGTAGGGGACGTCGTTCTCCTCATCGATCGGCAGCGCATCGATGTCCGCTCGCAAGAGCACGGTCTTGCCCGGAGCGCGACCGCGCAGGATGCCCATCACGCCGGTCTCGGCGATCGGCGCGCGGGTGTCGATACCGAGCGCTCGGAGGCGATCGGCGATGAACCGAGACGTCTGATGCTCCTGGAAACCGAGCTCCGGATGCATGTGGAGGTGTCGCCGATCGCGCACGACCTGCTCGGCGATGGTCCGGATGTCCGCTCGGGTCGAAACCACGCCATTCACCTCCGGGCGCCGCTTCCCGCGGGCCGGTGGGCAGTGTAGCCGGGACGGATCGCCGCGCGAAGGCGCGGTCCGCCTCTCAGCGGGCGCCGGTACGCGCCACGCGCAGCGCCCGGTCGAGATCGGTCACGATGTCCTCCGGGCTCTCGATGCCGACGCTGAGGCGGATGAGGCCGTCGGTCACGCCGATCGCCCTTCGCTCCGCGAGACTCAGCGCGCGGTGCGACGTCCCCGCAGGATAGGACACCGTGGTTCGGGTATCGGCGAGGCTGGGTGCCAGCGGGATACCCGCGCGGCTGACCTCGGCGAGCAGAGCGCGCGCCGCGGCTGCTGACCCGACATCGAACGACACCATCCCTCCGCAACCGGTTGGATAGAGCCGCCCGACGACCGCGCGGTCGGGGTGGCCGGGAAGTTCCGGGAAGTGCACCGCAGCAATGCCGGGATGCCGATCGAGCGCGTGCGCGACCGCGCGCGCGTTGGCCGAATGCGCCTCCATCCGGAGCGCCAGCGTCTTCATTCCCTGGAGTGCCATCCAGGCGTCGAACGCGCCGATCGTCGCGCCGAGGCGCACCAGGCGAGCGCGCGCCCCGTCGATGAGCCCGCGCGAGCCGATGACGATGCCTCCGACTGCGACGCTCGAGCCGCCCAGGTACTTCGCGAGCGAGTGAGTAACGAGATCCGCGCCATGTTCGATCGGTCGCATGAGAATCGGTGAGGCAAAGGTGTTATCGACCGAGAGGAGCGCCCCTCGATCGCGCGCGATCGAGGCCAGTCGGGGTAGATCAGGGCATCGCAGCAGCGGGTTCGAGATCGACTCCACGTGGAGCACGCGCGTATTCGTCCGCATCGCGTCCCGCACCGCGTCGCAGTCGGTCGCGTCGACGAGCGTGTGTTCGATGCCCAGGCGCGCGAACTCCTCGCGCAGCAGTACCGTGGTTCCGCCGTAGCAGGCCCGATCGGCGACGATATGGTCGCCCGCGCCGACGATGGCGAGAAACCCCGCGGCGATCGCGGCCATTCCGGACCCGGCCGAGGCCGCCGACTCACCGCCTTCGAGGTCGGCCAGCGCCGCCTCGAGGCTGGCCATGTTCGGATTGCCGTTTCGGTAGTAGAGGTGCGTGCCCGGCGCACGCCCCTCGTACCAGGCGTCGACGTCGTCGCCGCTCCCGAACGCCCAGACCGTGGTCTGGTACAGAGGCTCGGCGAGCGGGCGAGATCGACCGACTAGAGACCCGCCTTCGGCGAGTCGCGCGGTACGGGTCCGCGCGCTCGGGGCGCGTGCCGCTGGCTGCTCCACGCGGCGAAGGATAGCCTTCGCCGCGGGCGGAGTCTGGGGGCATTGCTCCTCCGGAAACGGGACCTCGGGCGTCTCGGCCACCTCGTCCGTCGTCCGCCGACTCTCGATGCCTCACGAGCCTCTCCGCGAATCGCCGCAGAATGGGAAGACCCCGCGCCGTCGGCGCGGGGTCTTCCGCGGACAGCGGAGGGAATACGATCAGGCGCCGACTCCAGGCGTCGCCGTCACCGGGGACGCCCCACCCGGTCGGCCGCGCCCGGAACGCATTTCGGTGCCGCGCCGCTCGCCGGCCGCCGGGTGCACGCGGTCGATACGGGCGTCGATTCGCGCCGCGACCGCCGCGAGTCGCTCGTCGGCCTGGGCCTGGGTGAGCCGGCCAGCCGCGACCGCCTGGCTCAGGCGTGCCCTCTCCGCGTCGGTGAGGAACGCCTTCAGTGCGTCGCGCGTCTTGCTGTTCTCCTGGGCGACCTGCGCGAGG
Organism: Chloroflexota bacterium; assembly: GCA_016875715.1. Lineage (GTDB taxonomy): Bacteria > Chloroflexota > UBA6077 > FW602-bin22 > FW602-bin22 > VGOZ01. Next base: position 85,870 of record VGOZ01000002.1, read on the forward strand.
GACTTGCCCTGCATGGCTGTCTTCAGGTTTGCCGCCGGAGCGCCGAGGAAGATCGGGTCGTTCGCGGCCTCGAACACAACTTCTAGTTGCTGATTCAGCGTGCGCGCGCTGGAGGACCTGTTCCGTATGGATGGCGATGCCACCGTAGCCGCTGAGCG
>VGOZ01000003.1 GCA_016875715.1 Chloroflexota bacterium
TGCTCTATCTCCTGAAGGCCCGGTTTCGCGATCAGGTCGTCGGCTCCATCTATCTGTGGCAGCAGGTCCGGCGCGATCTGGCTGTCCACGAGCCGTGGCAGCGGCCTCGGTTCTCCCTTCTCCTGCTCATCCAGGCGGCGATTCTCGTCATGCTGGCCCTCGGCCTGGCGCGCCCTGCCGCACATCGGCCATTTGAAGCTCGGCCATAGCTCGATTGTCTTGACCTTGTCCACCTACGCGCATTCATCGCCGACGCACTTACGCGCCGCCGCCGACGCGATGGATGCCGCCCTAGCGGCCCAGGCATGACGGCCGTTGCTACCCCGTTGCTACCAGCTTGCTTGCTATCGGCGCGGTCTCGACGGTCGGAGCAGGCAGGCGATCGGGCAATCTAGCTTTGAAAACGGCGGGAGCGTATGGGAGTCGAACCCACCCGCCGACGGGCAACGCCGGCGCAACGGTTTTGAAGACCGCGAGGACCACCGGGCCCCATCCGCCCCCGTGGCGGATGGCTGGCGATTATATGGACGCCCGCGCCGGCAGAACGGTCAGGGGCAGCCGCCCATTGAGCGGCGCGGCGAGCCTGCCACCCGCGTCCGCGCCGGCGACTGTCCCGACGAGGTCATAAGCCATCGCATCATCAATCCGCACGGGCACGATCTCGCCGATTGCCGCGGTACCGCGGACGAACACCAGGCCGTCCACCTCGGGCGCATCGCGGTAGGTGCGCCCGATGGCCTGGTAGTCGCCATCGCCGTCCTCAACCGCACCCTCGATCAGAACCGGCAGCGTGCGCCCGATCTGCAATCTGTTCCGCTCGATCGAGATCGCCTGGAGCGTCTCCATCGCGCGCCGGTAGCGTCGCTCCTTCACCCGTTCGCGCACCTGGCTCGCCGCCGTCGCCGCAAGCGTGCCCGCTTCCGCAGAATAGGTGAACACACCAACCCGGTCGAGTTGGGCCGAGCCGAAGAACTCCAGGAGCGACGCGAACTCCCGCTCGGTCTCGCCGGGAAACCCGACGATGAACGTGCTTCGGAGGGCGAGGTCAGGGATTGCCGCGCGGAACCGGCGGATGAGATCAAGGGCGTCCACGGTCGGACGACGCATCCGCCTCAGCACGTCACGATCGGCGTGCTGCAGCGGCATATCGACGTACTTGACGATCTGGGGATGCCGGGCAAAGGTCTCGATCAATCGATCGGTCACCGTGCCGGGATAGACGTACATCACCCGAACCCAGGGGATCTGTGGAACCGCGGCGACCAGGCGATCGAGCATCTCGGCGAGTCCGTCGCGCATCGCGAAGTCCTTGCCGTATCCGCTGGAGTCCTGAGAGACGAGCACGATTTCGCGCACTCCCCGTGCGGCCAGTTGGCGTGCCTCGACGATGATCCGTTCGATCGGTTTCGAGCGGTGCTTGCCCTTGATAAGCGGAATGGCGCAAAACGCGCAGGTGTGGTCGCAACCGTCGGCGATCTTCAGATAAGTGCTGGGCCCCCGAGCGACGCGGCCCGGAGACGGATCGACCGCCCCGGCACCCAGCCACTTCGGGCGCACGCCTGCGCGAACCGCCTCAAGCAGTCGATCGATCTCTCCCCAGCGCATCGCCCCGAGCATGCCATCGATCCCCGGCACCGCCGCGGTCAGTCGATCGCCCCAGCGCTGAGCGAGGCAACCGGTCGCAATCAGCCGCTGACCGCGACGCCGAGTCGCGGCGTGCCCGCGCAACGCGGCGACGGACTCATCCGCGGCGCGCTGGATGAAGCCGCACGTGTTCACAATGATCGTATCCGCCTCGTCCGGACTGGATACCTCAACGTAGCCACGAGACTTGAGAATCTCGGCCATGTTCTCGCCGTCGACGAGGTTCTTCGGGCACCCGAGCTGTTCCAGGTAGAAACGCCCAGCGGGGGCTACATCGGTCACGGGCGCAAGTATCTGCGGGTTACTGACCGGCGAGCCACTCGCGCCGAACGACTTCCTCCGCGCCCCCGGCCTTGCCAATCGCTTGACCGTTGTGGGTCAACTCCACCAGCGCGCCGTTACCGACATGCATGATGATCCGCGTCTCGCCGCGCCAGGTCCGGTGCTCGCCGCTCTGCAGTATGCCGGAGAAGACGGTCTGCCCATCCACCTCGACCTGCGTCCAGACGCGGCCCAGCGTGCGCGCCTCGATCGTCACGCCACGCGCGGTAGACGGGACGCTCGCCGGAGCGGTCGGTGCGCCGGTGGGCCGGGGAGTCGCGGCGGGAGCGGGTGTGGCGGTCGGGGGCGGGGGTGTCGTGGCAGTGGGGACTCGGGTCTGGGGCGCTACGGTCGCCGTGGGCGCTACCCGTGTGGGAGTCAAGGTCGGGGCGGGTTCGTTGGCTGCGGCGGTCAGGATCGACTGATAGCGCGGCACGACTTGATAGAGAGCGGCCCCCAGCAGAATCGCGACAATGAGGGTAAGCCCGATGCGCGTGATCTGAATCGTCGACCCGCTCAGCACCGGCCGATCCTCGACCTCCCGCTGCACTCCGTGCCCGGGCGGCCGAGGATCGATCTCGGCGACCATGCGCTGGGCGTCTCGCGGGTCGAGGCCCAGGTAGACCGCGTAATTGCGTACCAGTCCACGGGTGAAGACCGGTGGCGGCAGCCGCGTGAATTGCTCGTCCTCCAGCGCCTCCAGATGGTGCCGAGGAATGCGCGTCTGCTGCTCGGCCTGTGCGATCGTGATCGATCGCCCTTCGCGCGCTGCGCGCAGCAGGCTACCCAACCCGGGCGATCGCGACTCGGGTGACACCGACCCTCCCGGCTCGCGCCCGCGCTGATCCTACACAGGAAGCTGTTCGGTCACAACACAACCCCACGATCAGGTCCGTCGGGCGACGATCAGGTGCGAGAGTCCGAAACGACGCAGGGGGGTACTCTCACACGCGTAGAAGACCGCCCGGAGGAGAGCGCCGACCCCGCGGCGGCGGGCGACGATGTTGTCGAAACCGGGGTAGACATACTCGTGCGCGATGATCTCTAGGCCCGAGTCCTGGAACAGCCGCTCTATCTGACCGTGGGTATAAGCCCGGACGTGCGGCGCCAGTCTCTGCCGAACGGAATCGGGCAGATAGCCCACCAGGGGAATGTTGCCGAAGACAAACCGCTTTCCCAGATACACCCCGTGAGTCTCGAAAGGGAAGAGCCGATTTGGCGCATAGACGATGAGTCTCCCGCCCCGCCTCAGCACCCGCGCCGCCTCCGCGATGGTGCGGCGATCGTCGGCCACGTGCTCGATCACTTCGTTGAGAAGCGCGACGTCGAACCGCGCGTCGTCGTACGGCAGGTTCTCCCCGACTGAAAGGCGAATGTTTGGCAGAGTGGCGCTGGCGCGTGCCACGCGCTCGGGATCAATGTCGACACCGTGGACGTCGCCGCTGAACTCGCGGAACTTCCGCACGTAGGTGCCGATGCCACAACCGATGTCGAGAATCGCGCGTCCTTCTAGCGGGGCGTAACGCCGGATCAGGGCGAGCCGTCGGTTCTGACCGAAACGCCACACATAGCTCGGATGGCCGAGGTGAATCCAGGATCGGTCGTCGGACACGTGCAGCCATCGTAGGATGGGTTACGGCGACACGCCAATCGCGCGTGGTATGATCGCCGACGCAATCTTCGAGGTGCGAGGTGAGGTTTAATTAGCATTCGGGAGCTACGGACGAATGACAAGATCCGGGTCAGGGACGTCCGGCTGATTGGCAATGATGGTGAACAACTGGGGATCGTGGCGACGATCGACGCGATCCGGATGGCCCAGGAGCGGGGACTCGATCTTGTCGAGGTAGCACCGAACGCAGTCCCACCCGTGTGCCGCCTGATGGACTACGGGCGGTTCAAGTACGAGCAGACCAAGCGCGAGCGCGAAGCGCGCAAGAATCAGAAGGTCATCGAACTCAAAGAGGTGCGCCTCACTCCACGCACCGACGAGCACGACATCACCGCGAAGGTCAAGATGATCGGCCGATTCCTTGAAGAGGGGGATAAGGTCAAAGTCACAATCCGCTTCCGCGGCCGCGAACTCGCCCACCCCCAGTTGGGACGAGAGGTGCTTGACCAGGTCGCGGAGCATCTCCGCGCGACCTCGGTCGTGGAACGCCCGCCACTCATGGAGGGTCGGGCCATGTTCATGATCCTCTCGCCGCCGGGATCCCGAGCGGCGGCACCCGGTCGACCGACCGCCGCGAATGAGGGAGAGGCGGCGGCTCCACGGCCGGTCGGTGAAGCACGAGCGGCCGTCGCGGCAGCGCCTGCGCAGTCGGCGGCAACGTCACCCAGGCCCGTTCCGGTCGCGTCCCCCGCTCGACCCGCGGGGCCGGTCGCCGCACGGCCACCCGCGCCAGCGCGACCGACTCCGGCCAACGGTGTGCCGTCTCCCCCACGGCCCGCGTCTCGTCCTCCGGCGCGTTAGCCTCTCACGGGAGGTTCAGGCCGGTTCCAGTTCTCGATTGCGTCCCGCGGTCGGCGTGGCCGCTCCGCGCGCGGCGATGATCTGATCGGCGCGCTTGCCCACTCCCAGTGCGCGACAGTCGCAGTACGCGGTGAATGTGCTGGCGCGGAGCAGCCGCTCTCCGATCTCGTTCAGTTGACCGGCATAGATCCGCTCGAATGTCGCGAAGCGGGTAAGCCGCTCGATCGCAAGCTCGATCTGCGCGCGCTGGTTGAGCACGGCTAGGCGGCGCCGGGGCGCCTCTCTGCTGGTTGACGACACCTGCGAACCCCCGTCCTGCATCGGCCGGGATCATCGGATTGCTGCTGTAAGAACGGTGATCAGATTGGCGGCGAGGGTGTTAGAGGGACTCGTGACCACGTGAGGGGCGTCGATCTGGCCGTCGATACACTGATCGCGCATGGGCTTCACGATCGACCTGGAGGCGGCGCTCCACTTCTCGTCGATCGACGGCTACCTCCAGCAGCAACGCCAGGTCGTCGCGTCGTTGCGTGCTTTCTACGATGCGGACGCGGCACGCATTTGGAACGCGCTGAGCCCGGTTCAGCGTGCCCGATTCGCCGGCGCGCTCGGGCGCGATGTCGCGCTGCCCGAGCGGGAGTGGAACCGCGCCTGGTGGCTTCACGCAATCGGTGGGACACCCCGCGCGCCTTTCGTCACGGGGCTATCGCCGGAGGACGGCGCGGTCCTGTTTGCTGCCCTGTCGGCGGCACTCGACCCGGCTGTTCCACCGTCCGATCGACGCGCGGCATTCGAAGCCTGGTGGGCCGCGCTGATCGAACGGTGCCGCGCCTTGATCGCACGTTATGTCGATGAGCGCATTCAGGGCGCCCGGCGCCGCCTGCTCGACGAAGGTGTTCTCGAGGCGGACGTGGCAACGGGAACCCAGTCGCCGGGCGCGATCCGCCACGCCCGGCGCTCTCGCCGCGGCGTCGGCGATCGGCAGCGCATTCGGGCCTCCGAGCAGGCATGTCTGGACCTGCATCGTGCTCTGGATCTCCGCTTCCGCCCACTTCAGCCCGTATGCGGCGCCTGCGTGCGGCAGACTGGCGGCTGTTGCACCATTACCGTCCCGCTGATCTGGCGTGAGAACGACTTCCGCCTGCTCGCGTTCGATACACCCGCTCCGATGGTGCCCGACCCAGCGCTCGCCGGCGCGTGCCCCTTCCTCGGCGCGAGCGGTTGCCGCCTTCCATCTGAGCGGCGACCGCACATCTGCCGTTCCTTCCTCTGCGAGAGCGCCGAGGCCGCGCTCGGCACCACTCTGGAAGGAACGCGCGGAGAGATCGAGCGACTGACGCGGGCCCGCTCCCAGCTTGCCTGAGCGCTATGACTTCCGCGCGATCGCCAGGACCGATACCCCGAGCGGCAGGTCGATACGCCGGAGAAGCCGGCGTTCCACGGCCAGCGCCACCCTGCCGCTACGGCGCTCGAGCCAGGACTCGCTCGAGAGATCATTCCCGCGATAGTGGCGCCAGCGTTGGAGGACGCGGCGCAGCGCGATCGCGGGGAGCAACAGACTGTTGACGTAGCTCAGGCGCTGGGGCCAGAGGTCCGCCTCGCGGAGTTTCGCGCGCAATCCGGCAACGGTGTAGCGCCGAGCCGTTTCCACGGCTTCATCGTGAGGCCCGCGCAGCCATTCGAGCGCCGGGAGGCGCAGGATGAGGAATCCCTCCGGCCGCAGCACCCGGCGCATCTCGCGCAACGCCGCGACGTCGTCCTGCACGCGGGCGTGATAGAGGACCTCGAACGAGGTCACGAGATCGAAGGCGCCCGCGATGAAGGGCAGGGACTCCGCCTCGCCGGCAACCTGATCGGGCAAGCGCCCGCGCGCCAGACGACGTGCATCCTCGCTCGGTTCTAGGCCGACAACGGAGCCGAAGCGCGACAACAGTGCGCCGTTCCCACCCGTTCCCGAGCCAACATCGAGGATGCGCCCGAGGGGCGGCTCGCACGCGCGGAGCACGTCGCCGACGATGAGCCGATTGCCGACGTACCACCAGTGGCGATCCTCAACCGCCCGCATACGTTCGAGTTGCTCGCGGTTCAGGAGACGCTCGCAGAATGGTTACGCAATCGCGTGCCGCCCGATCCGATCGATCGCGTACTCCAGGGCATCCTCGGCCATCTCCGGATAGAGCGGCAGCGATAGGATCTCACCGGCAGCCCGCTCGGTGACCGGGAGAAATGGCGCCTGATCGCGACACTCGCGGTAGGCCTCCTGGCGGTGAACGGGAATCGGATAGTGGATCAGGGTGCCAACGCCGTCCGCGGCGAGGAGGTCGCGCATTGCGTCCCGCCGCGCGAAACGGGCCACGTAGAGGTGCACGACGCTGCGCCGATCGCTCGCCACGAGCGTGGGGAGCATGACGCCGGGGAGGTCGCGCAGGACCTCATAGCGCGCGGCCAGCGCCCGGCGCTGTGCTGTCCACTCGGCGAGGTGGGGTAACTTCGCCCGCAGGAACGCGGCCTGCATCTCGTCTAGGCGGCTGTTTATCCCCTTGTCCCGGTGCACGTACCGGTCGGCCTGACCGTACGCGCGGAGCCGTCGGACCCTCCCGGCGACCTCTGCGTCGTTGGTCGTCACCATCCCGCCATCGCCAAGAGCACCGAGGTTCTTCGTCGGGTAGAAACTCCAGGCACAGGCGTCGCCGAGCGCGCCGACCGGACGATCGCCGAGCGCCGCGCCATGCGCCTGGGCAGCGTCTTCGAGCACGCGCAGGCCGTGCCGGTGCGCGATTGCGCCGATCGCATCCATGTCGGCGGCCAGTCCGTAGAGGTGGACCGGCAGGATCGCCCGAGTGCGCGCTGTGATCCGCTCCTCGATCCGAGCGGGATCCATGAGCAGCGTCTCGGGGTCGACGTCGACGAAGACCGGCTGAGCGCCCGCGGCGGTGATCGCGCTGACTGTGGGCACCGCGGTATTCGCGACGGTGATCACCTCATCTCCGGGCATCACGCCCAGTGCCGCCAAGCCCAACTGGAGGGCCTCCGTGCCCGAGGCAACGCCGACGCCATGGAGGCAACCGACCGACGCCGCGAACTCCCGCTCGAACGAGGCGACCTCGGGACCCAGAACGAACCAGGCGGAATCGATCACGCGCGCTGCCGCCGCCATCAGTTCCTCGCGCAATGCGGCGTGCTGCGGGCCGAGGTCATTGAACGGAACCCTCACTCCGGCGCCGCCGTCCAGTATCGATCGCGATGCAGCCGATAGAAGGCGATCATGCGCGCGAGGCCCTCTTCGAGGTCGATCGTCGGATCCCACCCGAGGACCTCCCGCGCCCGGCGATGGTCGGAGTACACCGATCCGATGTCGATCGCGCGGCGTTCATCGGGCCATGGGACGGTGACCAGGGAACCCTGTCCTACGAGCCGGACGATTGTCTCGGCGATCGCGCGCAGGCTGTACGGCCGCACGCCCCCGAGGTTGATTGCGAGCCCGTTCGCCGCCGGGTTCCGACCGGCGAGGAGGAACGCATCCACCGCGTCGTCGACGTAGGTGACGTCGCGCAACTGTTCGCCGTCGCCATAGAGGGTGATGGGAAGCCCGTCCATCGCCCGTCGCACGAACCAGGGGAGAAACCCCTGCCTGCCGTGAGACATCAGCATGCGTGGACCAAACGTATTGGTGAGTCGCAATGCGCAGGTGCGCAGCCCGTGGACCGAGCTGTAGAGGAGGTGGTATTGCTCGCCGGCGAGTTTGTTGATCCCGTTGACATCCGTCGGCACCGTCCCGTGCGTCTCATCCAGCGGGAGGTACCGCGGGCGGCCGTAGATCTGGCGCGTCGACGCGTGCACGATCGCGATCGACGGATTCTCTCTTCGGCACGCCTCGAGCAGGGTCAGCTGGGCGCGACAGTTGATCTCGAGATCAGTGACCGGGTCCGTCATGCTGTCGAGATGGCTCACCTGACCAGCCAGATTGAACAGAACCGCCTGGTCGCGCACCAGGTACCGGATAGTCCACTCGGTCCGTACGTCCGCGATGTTCAGCGTGAGCCGATCGCGCAGATGGGAGATGTTGAACAGGTTACCGCCGTACTCGGGCGCGAGGACGTCGACGATGAGCACTCTCGCACCCAGCGAAACCAGGCGACTGGCCAGGTTGGAACCGATGAATCCGCATCCCCCGGTGATCATCACCGGGAGGCCAGCGTAGAAGCCTCCGAAATCGCTCATCCGTCGGGAGGGATCGCGCGTGCGGCCACGGACATTGCAGTCCGCTGACCGCGGAGACGCCACCAGAGCCGCCAGAGCTGGGCGAACGTCCGCAGGACTCGTCCGGGGCGAAAGAACTGCGAGGAACCAAACGGCCGGTCGTAGTGGTTCACACCGACCTCCGCGAACCGCGCGCCCCGATCCTGCAGCGCACGGATCAACTCGACGCAGATGGTCCCGCTGGTGGATTCGAGGTGCAGGTGATCCAGTAACGACCGACGGATCAAACGGAAGTCGCAATCCACGTCGCGGATTCGCAGTCCGAATGCGAGCGACACGACTTTGTGGTACAGGCGGCCGACAATCGACCGAACCGGGCCATCACCACGAAGCAGTTTGTAGCCGTTGACCACATCGATCTCGGGCGTCAGAGCCGCGACGAGAAGGGTCAACTCGCGTGGATCGTACTGGGCGTCGCCATCAGTGTAGAAGACGAGTTCCTTCGTCGCCGCGGCGAAACCGCTGCGGAGGGCGCCGCCATAGCCGCGATTGCGGTCGTGGGTGATAACCTGGAGGCGTGGGTAGCGCGCCGCCAGTTCGTCAAGCACGTCGCCGGCGTGATCAGGCGACGCGTCGTTGACGACGATGACCTCCCAGTCATCGGTCAGTCCGCGAAGCGTGCGCTCGGCCAGAACAACCATGCTCGCGATGGTTCCGGCATCGCCATACGCGGGGAAGAACGCGCTGATGCTCCTCACCGGGAGGTCCGCCCGCGCCGCGCGCCAGACCCTAGGCGGCGCGATTGCAGCATAGAGGCCAGGCCTGCGGCGTCGGGTCATACCCGATCACCAGCCGAACACGCGCGCCGCGGACCAGGGGCACGCCCGCGGGCGGATCCTGGAACATCACCTTGCCCGGCACCCCGCCGCGCCGCGCGCCGATCTTGATGGGCTGGTACGCGTAACGATCGATCGTCATGCCGACGCCTTCCAGCACCGTGTGCGCGCGATCGGGATCCATCGAGACGACCGATGGCACGATGGTGGCAATCGGGCTGAATGATCTGTATGCCGCGCTCAGTGCGGCCACAGTGCCGTCGACGGGCCGTCCCCTGTCGAAAAGGCCGAAGACGCGGTCAGACGGTTCCGGCCCATCGACGTTCCACACGTAGGGCGCGAGACCCAGGACAGACTCGGGACGTGCTCGAATCATCCCTATCGCCCGCCTGTATCCCGCCGGGCGGTCCTCGCGACTGAGTCCGGCCGGCGCGAACTCGGACACGACGATCGGCGCGTCGATCCCGCGCCGCGGCCACGACTCGATTGCGTCGCGCATGCGGAAGGTATAGAAGTTCATGCCGACGATAAACCCTTCCGGCGCACCGCCCCTCGGCCGCCAGGCGTCCGCGATCCAGCGGTAGTAGACATCCTCCGCCTCGCGCGCCATCACCGGGTGGTCCGGATCGATCTGACGCAGAAGATCCACTGTCTCGGCATAGAACTGGCCGAATGCCTTCGCCCTCGCAGTCTGGCGCATGCCCAGAAGCGTCTCGTTCCCCAGACCCCACATCGCGACGGCGGGATGGTCGCGATACCGCTGCACCCAGGCGACCACCGCACGACGCACCAGCCGACGCACGTTCGCATCGCTGTAATCGAGCGCGGGGTCGAAGTCGAAGGGCAGCACCACCATGAGTCCGGCGCGGTGCGCCGCGTCCAGGACTGTGTGATCCCACTCCGGCGATCGCCAGCCGACGAGGATGTTGACGCCCATGTCCTTGAGGTGGGCGAAGTCGCGGTCGAGGAGGGATCGGCGTTCGGCGGCGCTCCGATCGTGGAAGGTGACGTTGTACCCCATTCCCCGGAACTCTGTCGGCTCACCGTCGACGATGAGGCTGTAATGATAATCCCGGCCGGACACCACGAACTCGCGCCGCTGTAGATCGGCTGGCCGCCGGTAATGCCTGCGCGGGAACACGACAACGCTCGCCGCATCGGCCGTCAACGGGCGGGTAGATTCGTGCGCGGCCTCGGCGACCCGCTCTACGATCGGCTCTTCGCGCTCCCAGACGCCGGACGCGACGTCGACCACATCCTCGTGGTGCGGGATCTTCTCGGCCGCGACCAATTTGAGCGCGCTGCCCTCACCCATCACGGGGGCTGCGTGCACGCTCCCCTCGATCCAATCGAGGAACGATGTCGCTGGCGCAGCCTGCTGCACGACGGGGAGCATGCCTGCCAGGATCGCGACCACAAGCGCCTCGCAGAATCTCCGCGAACTCGACGTCGCGGGCGTGGTCGCAAGGTCGGTACGCCAGCCGATCGTCACGCCCCGCCCGCGACATAGGGCGACAAGCACCGAAGGAGAGATCGCACGGGTCACCCCTTGGAATGCCCAGAGCGCGATGTAGAGACCGAGCACGAGGACCAGGGGCAGAATCGGGTCGAGGGTGGCCGACAGCCAGCCCACATAGCTGTCGTACACAGAGGTGTGGAGTCGCAGGAGTTGGTGGAAGATGAAGGGCGTGACACCGATCGTCTCGAGATCGGCGATGATGGCGCGGTCGCGCAGGACCCGCGCGACCACCTCGGCCTGAATCGTGATGCCCGCGATGACCAGCGCCAGGCGAGGGCGCGGCATGCTCCCGAGGTCGGGTGACGACACGCCGCGGCACGCGAACGCGACGGTGCACACCCCGGCGCCGAGGATGGCGAGATTCGCCAGCGACGACGCGAGCACCCGCGCCAGAAGCGCACTACCGGGCGCGATGATCGCGGCAGCGCGGGTAACCGCCGTTGCACCCGCATCGGAGATCCCGACGAGATGTGCCACGCCGGTAATCTCCGGACCCGGATGGAGCCCGGCCACCTCAATCTGCCCGACGAAGCGAAGGATCGCCCGCGCGTAGACCTCGTTGATGGGCAGGAGTCCGACCAGATCATCGAGAACCGGGTTAGCCGAGAGGCGAGCAAGCAGAGTCGCGCCGACGAGCACGGTGACCTCGTGGACCAGCCCTATCGCGTGCCAGACCAGGACGGTCAGAGCGACCGCACCGACGATCGAGATGACAAGACCGCTCGAGCGACGGGTCCACCGCTCCGATGCGCGGCCGGCCGGATCGAGTCGGCCGACGGATCTCCCCACGATCGAGGCCAAAGCGAGCGCGAATCTAACTTTCACCGGTTGACCTGTCAATTGGCGACATCGCCTCGGCGATGCTGGCGCCGCCGTCCGGTTGCACAACGCTCCCGTACGGTGCCAACGATGCCGGGGGTCAGACCGTCCGCAGCCTCTCCCGTCGCCGACTCATCGGAGCAGTGATTTCGGCAACATGAAGGCGCAGCCGTCAGTGTCCCGCGATCAGAGCGCCGGTGCGGGCGGCCCACGCCGAGGACAGCGCACCGATCGCCCCATTCGGCCAGCCATCGGGCCCGGCGGCCAGGTCCATCTCCTCCTCGAGGTGCCGGAGCGCGCCGCGTGCCAGTTGCTCGAACGGCGCCCCTGTACCGAGCGCCAGGAGCGCTCGATCCATCGCCGCCTCGATGTGCTCCTGAATCTCCGCGCTCTCGCGCAGAAACGCCGCGACCAGATCGCCATAGCGGATCGACTCGCGCGTCTGGCGGAGGGTCAGGTAGTGGTGGCCGAGACACAGGACGCGCGGACGCAATCCCTCGATCCGCTGTAGCGACGACCGGTACAGGTCGGGGTAGAAGATCAAGGGCATTCCGCCCGGCCGGCTGCCGCGACCGAGCGCTGAGTCTTCAGAGATCGCGATTCCCTCGGCCTCCCAGTGGAGCGTGATGCAGCCACGGGTGTGCCCCGGCGTGTGCACGACCCGAAACGCGATGCCTCGGCCGAAATCGAGCACATCGCCGTCGACGAGTTCCCGTGCGATCGGGGCAGGCTGGCCCGCGGTCACACGGTGAGCCACACGCGCCTGCTCCAGACGTGAGGCGCGTCCAACAAGACTGAGGTTCCGCGCGAAGAAGAGATCGAAGGCGGCGTCAGGATCACGGGCGATCGGGGCATCGTCGCGATGAATCCAGATTTCACACTGCGCGGCGCGATGGACCGCGTCGTTACCGCCGGCGTGATCGTGGTGACCGTGCGAATTGATGACCACCTCGACATCGCGAAGTGAGAGGCCCATCGATCGGAGCGCAGGTTCGATGTACTCGGCAGGGGTTGATGCCACGCCCGTGTCGATGAGGCCGAGTCGCTCGCCGCGGATGAGGTACATCTCGGTGTGTCCTCGGCCCTCCTCCCAGTAACAGCCGATCTGGGTAAGGGCCCTGTGGAAAGGGAAATCGGTGTGATGCCAATAACGTGGCGCGGTCACGCGGCATACCCGGGAGGGCCACGGTAGGGCGCGCCAAGCGCTCTCTCCAGCGATCGGCCCACGCCAAGTACCGTGGCCTCGTCGAAGGCCCGGCCGACGATCTGCAGACCGAACGGCATTCCGGCGCCGCCGACGCCCGCAAGCAGGCTCAACGCGGGATGCCCGCTGAGATTGAAGGTCGAAACAAGGCGGTTCCACGCCCGAGTCGGCTCCCGCGAGAGCACCGCATCGAAGGTGGGCGCGACGTGGGGAATTGTGGGCAACACCAGAACGTCGACCAACGCGAGCGCCGCGTCGATCTCCCGCCGCACGATTGCCTGAATGCGTCTCGCCCGGGCGTAGAGATGGGCTCCGATCGTCAGACCCATCTCGAGTCTGGTGCGCACATCCGTGCCGTATCCATCGGGATGGGCGCGCAGCCAGTCGCGATGGATGTCGGCGGCTTCGGCGCCGATGATGGCAAGAAGCGCCGCTGGGCCCCTCGATACCGGGGGCGGCGAGATCCGGTGGATTTGGAAGCCCACGGAACTGAACGACGCCACGGCCTCCTCCATCGCGGCGGCAACCTCAGCGTCCACGTCGCCGATCAGCGGCGTGGTCAGAAAACCGATGCTGGCCTTGGCGATACCGTCCCGTGCCAGGGCCGCGGTCGGGCGATGACGCGATCGATGCGACCACGGATCCGCGGCATCGTGCCCGGCGATCGTGTCGAGCAGAAGGCCCAGATCCTCAACCGTGCGGGCCATCGGGCCCACGTGATCGAGCGTCCACGAGAGCGGGAAGACGCCACGACGGGAGACGCGGCCGAAGGTCGGCTTGAGGCCGGCGACGCCGCACGCGGCGGCGGGCAACCGCACCGACGCGCCGGTGTCGGTGCCCAGCGATAGCGGGAACAGCCCGGCGGCCAGACCCGCGGCGCTGCCCCCACTCGACCCACCGGGAACGCAGGCCAGGTTCCACGGGTTGCGCGTTCGCCCGTAGTGCGGATTGTCGGTCGTGAGGCCGTAGGCGAACTCGTGCAGATTCACCTTGCCAAGTGAGACCGTTCCACCGGCGGCGAGCCGCTCGACCGCACGCGCGTCGCGAGGGGGAATCCGTTTGCGGAGAAACGACGATCCCACACCGGTCGGGACCCCGGCGGTGTCGAAGATGTCTTTGTACGCGATCGGGACGCCGTGGAGCGGTCCGCACGAATGGCCCCGCGCGAGGTCGCGGTCGAGACGTTCCGCGTTCGCCAGGGCCATCTCTGGATCGAAATGAACGAAGGCATTGAGTCGTCCATCGATCGAGGAGATGCGGGCAATGTGATGCTCGATGACCTCGCGCGCCGAGAGGCGACGCGATGCAATTTGGCGTCCGATCTCGGCCCCGGATTCGTAATGAAGGGGATCCAACGTCCGAAAGACCGTCGCAGGCGAGATCGCGCTATCGGGCTCCCTCGATCCCACCCTCCGCGATCGCGGCGCGTCGATCGGCGTTGCCGGCGGAAGATCGGGAGCTACCGTCGCATCCACACCATCGAGACCGGAATCGATGATGCGAAGTTGCGCGGCGATCGCCTCAAGCCGCGACTCATCGACCCGAAGCCCGAGCGAGAGCAGGCGCTCGCGAATCTCCGCCAGCGTCATCGCACCATTCTACGTTCCATCGGAGCCCGCGTCGGATGCGGCGCGCAGCTTCCACGCACCGAGGCGCGGCAGGAGATCGTCGATGATTCGCAGTGTCGCCCCCCAGAGGATGTGATCGCCGAGGCGAATGAATGTCACCTCGCGAGGCGCTTCCCAGCCCTCCCGCCGCCACACGGCGCGCTCGCGGGCCGCCCGATCGGCCAGGTAGGCGATCTCCACCTCGAGCACATCGACGATCTCGCCCGGGTTGGGACGCCACGGTCCCTGTGTCCCAACTATCCCCAAGAACGGTGTGATGTGAAACCCGGACGCCCGCGTCGCGACGGAGGGGAGCTCGGTGATCATGCGGACCGCTTCGGCGGGCAGGCCGATCTCTTCCCATGCCTCGCGCAGCGCGGTCGCCCGCAGATCAGGATCGGTCGGATCGCGTACGCCCCCCGGGAACGCGATCTGACCGCCGTGAGGCCCACCTGGCGCCCGCACGACCAGGACAAATCGCTCCTCAGCGCCGCCCGCTCCGAGCAGGGGGACGAGGACCGCAGCCGCGCGAACCGGGTCCACAGACTGAATGATCGCTCAGTCAAAGAACGGAAAGAGTCGCGGGATCGCCTCCTCGGTGAGTCGTGACCCGTACTCGCACCCTTCGAACGCCTCGGCGTGTCGGATCCGCGCGCCCCGCGCGGCCCCGTAGAAGCGGACGAGGAGATCGCGGTACCGATCCGCGCGTCGACGGAACCGCTCGAGATAGCGATCGCGCAACCATGCCTTCCTGGCCGACTCCTCGTCCGGCACCTCGTGTTCGCGCATCGCGTTGTAGGCGAGCCACTCGTACACCTGCGACGTGTGGCAGTGGAGCGCCTCGACCTTGGCTTCGACCGCCTCATCGATATCCACAGCCACGTCCGGCGTGAACGGATAAGGGCGCTGGAAATCGTCCGAGACGTAGGCGATGACCGGATTGATGCGCAGGTGTGGCGTCAGTGAGACCACATTGGGCACGGTCACCATGTACGCGGCATCCTGGATCAGCGTCGCCGCATAGCGGTGGTCCGGGTGGTAATCGTTCGGCCGAGGACCCAGGACCAGATCGGGTTGGAACTCCCGAATGACGCGTATCACCTGACGGCGATTCGTCAGGCTGGGTTCCAGTTCGCCATCGTGATTGTCGAGGACCTCATAGGCGGCGAGTCCCAATGCTTGCTGGACGGCCCGCGTCTCGGCGAGCCGCCTCCAAGCGAGCGGTCCGCCTCCCATTGTGTGGTGCCCGGCATCGCCGTTGGTCATTGAGACGAACTTCACCCGGTGGCCAAGGCGTCCGTACAGGTAGGCGACGCCGCCCGCGGAGAAATCCGGATCGTCCGGATGGGCGCCGATGACGAGGATGTTCACAGCGACGCCACCAGACGCATGGTCCGGTCATAACTTGCTACCCGATCGTCACCGACGATGAGGGTGGACACGATCAGTTCGTCGAGACCAGCGGTGAGATAAGCTCCCAGACGGTCGGCCACCTGCCTCTCGGTGCCGCCGACGACGACCGCGTCCACGATTTCGTCGGTTACCACGCCACTACGCGCGTCCGGAAACCCGGCTTGAACGAACATCTCCTGATAGTTCGGTGCGCGCAGGTAGAAGCCCAGGCGGTCCCGTCCGGCCGCGTGCACCGCGCTCAAATCGGCCTCGACCGCCGCGAAGCAGTGCCCGACCAGGGGCGGTCGTTCGCGCCCGGCACTCCGGGCGGCGCGCGCGAGCGCGGGCGCTGCGACGTCGCGCAGGAACGGCAGCGGGCAGATCCAGGCCAGCGCGCCATCGGAGATCTCACCGGCGAGTTCCCACGACGCCGGGCGCAGCGCCGAGATGAGCACCGGTACTCCCGGCGGGTCAGCCAGCCGACCCGCCACGTTGTACGAGCGCCCCCGCTGTTCAAATGGCCCCTTCTGGAGCGCACTCCGCACAATGGTGACGTACTCGCGGAGATGGCCGAGCGGCCGATCGTAGGGGATACCGTACATCCCCTCGATGCCGGCGCGATGGCTCGGACCCAGGCCGAGCCGGAATCGTCCTGGCGCTAACGCCGCGAGAACCTGCGCCTGCTGCACGGCTACCAGGGGATGCCGGGGATAGGTTGGCGTGATGCCTGTGTTCAGCACGATCTGGCTCGTACGGACCGCCGCGGCGCCAAACAGCGTGAGTGCGTCCGGACCCACCCCACCGGTCGTCAACCACACCGAACGTACGCCCAGACGGTCGGCACACTCAATCGCGGCGAGTTGCCCGACCACCGTGGTCTCGTGGACGGCGACGCCGTAGCGACCGGCATCAATCCGATAGAGGCTCTCTGGCATCACCACCTCGCGCTGGCCGACCGCTGCGGACGGCTCCGGACGCGGAGTCTACACTCCGCCGAATCGCCTCAGGAGCATCGCCGTGGCACCCACACGCGTCGGCATCATCGGCACGGGAACCATCGCCAACTCGCACGCGACCGCGCTGAGAGGCTACCCCGGAGGCCAGATCGTGGCGGTCTTCGACGTCCTGGGCGACCGAGCCCGCGACTATGCCGAGAAGTGGAACGTGCCCACGGTGTGCGGTTCGCTGGATGAGCTGCTCGCGCGCGGTTATGTCGACGCGGTCATCGTCTGCACGCCCCCCTTCGCGCACGCCGAACCGACGATGAAGGCACTCGAGGCGGGGAAGCACGTCCTGTGCGAGAAGCCCTTCGCGCTCGACCCGCACGAGGCCGAGCGCATGGTGCGCACCGCGGAGCGCGCCGGTAAGTTCCTCGCCTGTGCCTCCGGGCGCAATCGGTGCAGCGCCGCGCAACGCAAGGCGCACGCGATGATGGCGAGCGGTGAACTGGGTGACGTGTACCACGTGCGCTGGAGCCGCTGGCGCTTCCGCGGCCGGCCGGGCCATCACATCTTCCCCGAGAGCGCATGGTTCCTCGATCAGCGGCGTGCCGGTGGCGGCGCGATGATGGACATCGCCGTCTATCAGATCGACACGGTCCTCTGGTTGCTCGGGAATCCGCGAGTCACCTCGGTGATGGCCTCGATGCGGCAGATCACGGAGGAACCACCGGCGGGAGGCGTCAAACAGGACGTAGAGGACCACGTCGTGATCATGGTTTCGTGCGAGGGCGGTAAGAGCGGAATCATCGAGACCGCATGGGTCGCAAATGTGAAGGGTGCCGACGGATTCTTTGTCTTCGGCACGAAGGCAGGCCTGCGATTCGACCCACTCACGAAGATCACCGCGGTGCCGGTGGATGAGTCTTCTGGACTCCAGAGAATGCCGTGGATGGGCGGCGAGAGCTTCCGCTCCATCGAGGAGCAGGTACTCCTGGCGCCGGACAACTACAGCGACGACTTCGGCAGCATCACCCAGCAGTTCGTCGACGGTGTGGCCGCGGGCCGGCAGCCGTATACACCGGGGCGCGACGCGCTGGAGGTGACGCGGATAATCGACGCGGCGTACCGCTCGGTGCGCTCCGGAGCGATGGTCGCGCTCGCCTAGCCAGGGAGCGGCCGGGGGAACGAGGCGTAGGCGGTTACGTCCATTCCTCCACAGTACTGACCGACGCGGATGTCGCCCGCCGCGCTGATCGCCATCGTCGCGGCGATCCGACCAAATCCGTACTGCTCTCCGAGGAGCTGCACGAGTCGCGCGGTCGCGGTGGTGAGGGCCACGTCGATCGTCGGGCCGTGAGCGATTGCGACGATCCGGTCATCGGACTCGACCCATGGGAATCCGTGCGAGCCGCAGAATAGGCTCTCGACGCGCACCAACACCTCCGCGCCGATCTCAATGCCGGTTCCGGAGATCTCGGCGTCCCCCATGGAGGCGTGCACGTCTCCAAGTGCGAGCAAGGCGCCCTCGACCGCGACCGGGAGATGGACGCGTGCGCCTGACCGGATCTCATTGCAGTCGAGATTCGAGCCGTGATCGCCGGGCGCAGCGGTGAGAAGCTCGCCGCGAGCCGGCGCAGTGCCGATGACACCGACCATTGGACGAATCGGGAAGCGATGGCCACCCATCAAGAAGCGGTCGCCGACGATGGGCACGATGACGGCCTGATGCTCGTCGACGCGATCGACCAGCGCACTCCCCGGACCGACCCTCACGTAACCGCGCGGTCCGATGTCGATGCGCTCGATCGTGACGACCAGTTCATCGCCAGTCCGACTACCCACGACCCGCACCGGACCCGTCGCCGGATTGACGCGACGCCGGTCTCGAACAGCCAGATACGGCTCGAGGTCGTCGGCGTGATGGATGCGGCCAGTGGATGCGTCGTGCGTCTCGAACAGGATCTGGCTACCCGGCGCGACCTCGCACACAGGATCGAGGCCCGGAGTGAAGGCGTAGATGAAGTGCTCGCGCCATATCCGTTGCAGGGGAACCTCCACCGATGTCACAGCGCCAGGCGGACAATACGCGAATAGAATCCGTCGGTGCGATCCGCGGCCTCACCGCGCGCCGGTGAGAGCGCTCCGATTCCCTTTCCCCGCGCGCCAGATCCGGATGCCCGATGGCAGAAGCCTCTCCGTGCGATTCTCGGCTACGTCGAGTTCTTCGGGCTGGCGTTCTGGATCGGAGGTCTGGCTACCCTCGCGCTGCTGGCCCCGCTTTTGTTCCAGACGATCCCGTCCCGCGACCTGGCGGGTGAGGTCTTTGGCCGAAGCTTGGATCGTATCCTGCCGCTCCTTGCGATCTGCGTCGGGCTCCTGATCTGCGCGACCGCGACCCGCCAGGCAATCGATCGCCCGAGCGATCCGCTGGGGTTCATCAACTGGCTCGTCGTCATCGCGATGGCCGGGATTATCGGATACGTAATCCTCGGTGTGATCGGCGAGATGCGGATCCTGCGGATGGCGATGCCTTTGCCCCTCGAGAGCACCGCGCCGGACGATCCCCTGCGTGTGGCGTTCAACGCCGTGCACCGTCGCGCCGAGCAGATGATGGCTGTGGCCTTCGTGCTAGGCCTGATTCTGGTTCCGTTGCTGCGCCGCCGGTGGCATGCCGATCGAGTGACCTGGCCATAGGGACGATTGATCCGGACTCGGACGGGGCTGATGTCACTCCGGACGAGCTTGACGACGAGGAGACTGGGCCGGGTCCGCGCGGGATCGTGCGCCTCGTGCGGAGCCAGGGTCGCCGCGCGATCGCCGTCGACGGCGTGGTCCAGTCGGTGGAGGTGCCGGAGGAGGCTTCGATCGCTGGCTACTGGCCAGAGATGCTGCCCCGGCGCCCAATAGGCCGGGCGCTCGTGCTCGGCATGGGTGGCGGCACGATCGCTCACCTGATCCTTCGCGAGCATCCCGCGGCGCGGGTCTGCTCGGTTGACGACGATGCGCGCATCATCGAACTCGCCCGACGCAACGCTCGGTTCCGTCTGGACGACCCTCGAATTGAGATCGTTCTCGGTGACGCGTTCGCCCATGTGCGCGCGCTCGTCGCTCAGGGCAAGACGTTCGATCTCATCGCGGTCGACCTCTTCCGCGCCGGCGAGGTCGTGCGCGCGGCGTTCGCACGGCCCTTCCTGCGCCGGCTGGACGCCCTGTGCAACGCCGGAGGCGTGGTGACGTTCAACCTGATCCGCGATCGGCGCACGGCACGGATCATCCGGCGCGTCGCGCAGCACCTGCGCCTAATCGAGACACGTCTGATCGGACTGAACTGCGTTCTTCACTGCGAGAGCTCGGGCCTGAGCGGCATCTCGCGTGAGAGAGCCTCCACGCCGCGCCGGGCGCGGGGGCGACTCACCGACCGCTAACGGCGTACCTGCGGCGTCGCGGTCGGCGCCCGAACGTTGAGCCGGTCCGGTGGATCCGACGCGCCGAGGGCGAGGTAGAACGCCAGGATCAGGATCAGGAGCGCCCCGGCGATGGCGTTGGCCCGTTTGCCCAACACGGCCTGCCTATGATATTCAGGTGCTCGACTACCTCTATCTGATCGTGACGGGTGCCGGGACGGCCCGCGAGTGCCCGGCCCTCGCGGGGCGTCTGATGCTGCTGGCCGAGCACCTGACAGTGGTGCTGACGCCGAACGCCGAGCGCATCGTCGCCCCGCGAGAGTTCACCCTCGCGTTCGGCGACCGGCCGGGATGCAGGCTCGTTGAGAGCTATTTCGACGTGGCGATCCTGCCACGACCGCCTCACGGCGCGGTCCTGGTGGCACCGTGCAGTTTCGCCTCGCTCAACAAGCTCGCCGCCGGCATTGCCGACAATCTCGCGCTGTCGATCGTTTCAGAGGCGATCGGGCGTCGCACGCCGGTCGCGGTCGCCGTCTCGGTGAATCAGTCGCTCTGGGACCATCCGATCACCGCGGAGTCGGTGGCGCGGCTCCGCGGGTGGGGAGTCCGCGTCCACGAACCGCGCGCCCTGGACGATCGGCTCACCATGGCGAGCCCCGATTTCCTGGTTGATGAGGCGCGGTCGATACTTCTCGGCGCACACGGCGGTCCGTGATAGGATGCCCGGCGACTTCTCGTTTGGACGTAGCCGATGATGTCGCGAGCCACTCCTACTCGTCGCACCGTTGTGACCGCCCAATGTGCATTCTCGGTCGGCTTCTGCGGCGCCGGATCTCCCGTCCTACTCATCCCCGGTGGCGTGGGGACGAGCGCCGACTGGGACGCGACCGCAGCGGCCATCGGCGAGGCCGGGCGTGCCGTCATCATCCCGGACCTCCCGGGAACCGGCGGATCCGGGACTCCACGCGAGGGATATGACCGGGCGATCCTTGCGCGCTCGCTCGTTGTCCTCGTCAAGGCGCTGGGCCACGAACGGCTGGCGGTCGTCGGTCATGGGATCGGCGGGTTCCTGGCAATCGAGATGGCCGCGGCGACGCCCTACGTTGTCGAGCGACTCGTGCTCGTGGCCCCGACCATCGGCGGGATGGGCGAGCGCGTACGGCGATTGACCGCCGATGAAGCGATGGCCGAGCAGGCGCTCTATCAGCAAGCCAGCACCGACGAGCCGCTGATCAATCACCTGCTGGGGGGGGCTGCGAGGACCGATGACGGGCCGCTCCTCGGCGCCATCGAATGCCCTACGCTTATCGTGCGGGGCGATAGCGATGCCACCTTCGGCGCCGAGCGCGCGCGGGCGGCCGGCCGACTGATCGGGAACGCTTTCGAGGCGACGATCGAGGGTGTCGGTCATCGCGTGCACGCGCAGCGACCGGCTGAGTTCGTCGATCTGATCGTTCGATTTCTGTCCGGGCGCTGATCGCCCGCCGTCGCTACTCGGGGACGTGTTGGCGAGCCCCCGCGGTGGCGATGCCATCCGGCCACATCACGTTCCAGGGCGCGAGCGGGCGCGGCCGACCCGGAACTTGATGATGGGCCCGACAGCGCGCTTCGTACATTTCGGACGCCCCCACGGCGATCAACGGCGCACCGTACTCGGCAGGCAACCCCCCGACCAGTCGCTGGGTTCGCGTCGCCGTCGGCGCGCCACAAGTTGCGCACACCGCGGTGAGTTTCGTGAGACTGTCGGCGTTCGCCATGAGAGCCGGCATCGGTCCGAAAGGTTCGGCCCTGAAATCGAGGTCCAGCCCCGCCACGAGCACGCGCCGGTTCTGGCGCACCAGTTCTTCGCACACGGCGATGAGATCGAGACCGAAGAACTGCGCCTCGTCGATCGCCACGACCTCGGCTCTCGGATCGATCATGGCCCATAGGGTGGCTCCATCTCGTACGGGCAGCGCCGAGACGCTAGTCCCATCGTGCGAGACGATCTCGACTGCAGAGTAGCGCGTGTCCAGCGCGGCCTTGAATGCCTGCACGTGCTGGCGCCCGATCAGCGCACGCCGCAGGCGGCGGATCAACTCCTCGCTCTTGCCAGAGTACATGCATCCAACAATCGCTTCCAGCGAGCCAGCGCGCCGGGGCATCGCCTCGTCGCACACGATGCCGATGATACGCTAGCACCGTGTCAGGTCCCCTCGCCGGGTTGCGCGTTCTTGAATTGACCAACTTCATCGCCGGACCCTTCTGCGGCTGCCTTCTGAGCGACCTGGGGGCGGATGTCATCAAGGTCGAGATCCCAGGTGTGGGCGATCATGCCCGCGTGCAACCGCCGATCGTCGGCGGCGATGGCGTCGGATTCATGGCCCTCAATCGCGGGAAGCGCAGCCTGGCGCTGAACATCAAGCGGGATGCCGGAAGAGAGGTCTTCCTTCGATTGGTCGACTCGGGCGATGCGCTCATCGAAAACATGCGCCCCGGCACGCTGGCCGATCTCGGTCTCGCGCCGGATGCGCTGATGGCACGGAATCCGGGTCTCATCGTTTGCAGTCTCTCCGGCTTCGGGCAGACGGGTCCATGGAGCGAGCGCGCCGGACTCGACCTGATCGCTCAGGCGATGTCGGGAATCATGAGCATCACCGGTGAACCCGGCGGCGCGCCCGTGAAATGCGGCGTGCCAGTTGCGGATCAGGTCTCCGCACTGTATGGCGCTCTGTCCATCACCGCCGCGGCGCACGAGCGGGCGCGTTCGCGCCGCGGCCAGCACATCGATCTGAGCCTCTTCGAGTGCGCGCTTTCGCTGGGCGTTTGGGAGACGGCGGCGTATTTTGGCACCGGCATCGTGCCGGGACCGATCGGCTCGGCACATCGCGCCGCGGCGCCGTACCAGGCGTTTCGCTGTGCCGACGGCTACATTACGTTCGGCGCGGTGACACCGGCGAGCTGGCACGGCGCGTGCGTGGCGCTCGGGCTGGAGCATCTGGAGCACGATCCCGGGTACGCGACGATCGCCGACAGAAAACTGCGAGAGATCGAACTCGCATCGCAGATCGAGGACGTCACCGTTCAGCGACCGCGCGCCTACTGGCAGGGACGGCTCGAGATGGCGGGTGTGCCTTGTGGACCCATCCTGCGCTATGACGAGACGCTCGCGACGGATCACACCGTGGCGCGCGAGATGGTCGGGGAGTTCACTCATCCGCGCGCGGGGAGCATGCGCGCGGTCGCAAGTCCGGTGAAGATGGGCCGGACCGCGGTGAGGCGCCCATCGGCGGCGCCGCTCCTGGGCGAACACTCCCGCGAGATCCTCCAGGAGATTCGGATCGGTGACGAGGAGATCGCCCGTCTGATCGATATTGGGATCGTCCAGGAGGGACGGCCGTGAGCGGTCCCTCGATTCTGTTGACGGTGGCGGCCCGGGCGCGCGATGAGATCGTCGAGCAATACCGCTCGTTCGTGGCGCGCGAGGGCGCCCGTGTCACGGTCGTTCGGCCGGGCGATGCCGTGCCAGCGCGGATCGACGGTCTACTTCTGAGTGGAGGGGCCGATGTCGACCCGCGCGAGTACAGTCACGAGCCGGGATCGTTGACCCGCCCCGAACCGGAGCGGGACGCGTTCGAGCGTCCGCTCCTCGCGCGAGCCATCCAGGCAAGTACGCCGGTCCTTGCGATCTGCCGCGGCTTCCAGCTTGTGAACGTCGTGTACGGCGGCACGCTCATCCAGCATCTGGAGGGGCACAGTCGAGATGAGATGGGCGAATCGCGCCTCCACCTCGTGCACGTGCGCCCGGGCACCCGGCTACGCGAGATTCTTGATGCGGGGATGGTGCAGGTGAACAGTTCGCATCATCAGGGAGTGGCCGACGATCAGATCGCACGCGGGCTTCACGTCTCGGCGCGGACCAACGAAGGGCTCATCGAGGGGATCGAGGCGCCAGATCGCTGGGTTGTCGGGGTGCAGTGGCATCCCGAGAGGAGCGACGAAGTCGATTCCAGCCATCGACGTCTGGCGGCGAGTTTCGTGCGCGCATCAGCCGTCGCCGACGGTGCTTCGCGCCTGCCTGCGGTCTGAAGTCGACATCGGCGAGACGCCGACCCGGCTACTCGCCCAGAAATCCCTGCGCGGCGCCCAGATGCGGCAGAACGAAACTCTGCGTGCACTGGGCGATCTGGATCAGGTGGGCTCGATCGTGATGCACCCACTCGTTCACAATGTCCCCCACGGTGAGGAAGCCCACCTTCGGGTGATCGCCGCCACGGGTCAGATCGTCGCCGCGAAGGCGGAACACCAGAGCGACGCCCTCGTGGCGCATGGTCTGGAACTCGCGCGCAAGATCCGGCAGACGGCGCGCGCAGTCGTTACGGCTAGCAGCGACCTCGTCGGGATCCCACCCCTGCAGCGCGGGACGATCCGCGGCAAGAATCTGGCGGATCCGCCCGGCAAAGCCACGCCGCTCTGCCTCGATGAGATGCCCCACGACCTGCCGCGCGCACCACTCCCGCGGCGCCGGATGGTGCGCCGACGCAGCTTCGGTCATCGCCAGTACCTCGCGGAGGATCGCCTCGCCACTCGCGCGAATCAGCTCCGATAGCTCGCCGGGACGAAGCGCCGGAGTCGTGTCACTCATCGAAGCGCGATTGTAGACTGGCTCGGTGACCCACACTGCCGCCGACCTCGTCGCAGGAGCCCTCGCCCGCTCGGGCGTAGTCGCGTTGCCCAACCTCTCTGGCAATCACATTATGTCGTTCTACACCGCTCTCGAGAGATCCGGAGTCCGTCTCGTCCATACTCGCCACGAGGCTGCGGCGGTGCACGTCGCTGACGCAGTCGCCCGCCTGACCGACCGACCGTGCCCAGCTCTCGTTACCGCGGGACCGGGCTTCGCCAACACGCCAGGCGCGCTCTATACCGCGCTGCAGGCGCAGTCACCGGTGGTGCTCCTGGCCGGTGCCATCGAGGAGGCATTGCTCGGCCGGCCGGCGTTCCAGGCGATGGATCAGGTCGCGATGAGCCGCGATCTGGGCATTCCCGCGCGACTCGTCCGAGCGTCCACCGCCCTTGCCGACGTGGGTTGGGCCTTCCGCGGGGCGGATCGCGGAGTTCCTTCGCCCCGCGCGCTGCACCTCTGCGCCGACGTCGGTAGACGGACAATCCCGGAACCCGTCCGAGCGATCGCGATGCGCGCGCGACGGCGGCACGCCGATGCCGCGTCCATCCGCACCACAATTGACGCCCTGCGCCGCGCGCGCCGTCCCCTCATCGTCGGGGGACCGGTACTGGCGCGCGGCGCGGGGCGCGCGCTCTTGCGGCGGAGCGAGGAGATCGGTATCCCCGCGGTGGCGCTGGAGAGCCCGCGCGGCCTCGGGGATCCGGGCCTTGGCGGAGTCCGGGATGTCCTCCGCGAGGCCGATGCGATCGCGTTCGTGGGCAAGCCGTTCGATTTCGCGATCGGGTATGGACAGGCGCCTTCGGTGGCCGGCAACGCCAGGCTCGTGCGGCTGGCCGAGGGGAGGTCCGGACCGGGGTCGCTCGCCCCATCTACCCACCCGACTCTGGCGCTCACCGCGCTGCTCGACGCGTGCGACGTTGACCGACAGGCGGATGGTGGGTGGCTCGCTCGAACACGCGATCTGCGCGACTGGCGTCCGGCCGTGCCCGATGCCCCCTCGGCCGGGGCGATCCATCCCGGCCGGATCGGGCTAGTCGTCGAGAGAGCGCTGCGGGAGTCCGATGTCCTGGTCGCGGACGGTGGCGAGTTCAGTCAGTGGGTGCAGGCGTTCGTACGCCGGCCGGAACGGGTGCTGAACGGACCGGCCGGGGCGATCGGCGGCGCGCTCCCGTTCGCAATCGGCGCGCGCCTCGCCCGGCCCGATGCTCGAATCATCGCGATATCCGGCGATGGCGCCGTCGGCTTCCACCTCGCCGAGTTCGAAACCGCGGCGCGCGAGAACCTGCCCTTCGTCCTCCTCGTCGGCAACGACCGGCTCTGGAACGCGGAATCGGTGATCCAGAGCCGCTTCGGCGGTCCACCACTGCGCTCGCTCGATCTCTCCGCGGCACGTTACGATCAGGCCGCCATCGCCCTGGGTGGTTACGGCGAACGGGTGGAGACGGAGCCGGACCTGATCCCGGCGATCGAGCGCGCACTCGCATCGGGCAAGCCGGCGCTGGTCGAAGTGGCGATTCTGCCTGTCCCGGCTCCTTCCTACGCGCCAACCGTCTGACCGCGCGGCCCGCGTGCGGTGGCGAGTCCTCGCCACGTCGCCCCTCGACTACGTTCGGTCAGGCTGCGGTGACGATCTACAGTCGCCCCATGAGACTGACACCGGCAGACGTCCTGGCCGGACTTCCGGAGAATCTGTCGCGGGAGGAGGCGCGGGCGTGGTTACGCGCGGCCAACGAGCTTCTGGAGGCGTCGGTCGGCGTCGTCGCGACGCCGGAGCAGATGCGGCGTTTCACTTCGGCGCAGTGGCAGGCACTCAAGCGCGATCCGCACGCGCTGAGCGAGGCGGTGCGCGCTGCGCATGTGCGGTTCCGGGAGCGATTCGATCGTCCGCCCCTGTGAGCAATTGCCGTGACACTCGCCGAAGTGCTGACACCCCGCGACACGCGCGCCCTTGCGACGCGTTTATCCACGGTGCGATCGACACCACCGTAGAAATAATCCGGCGCAAGGTGATGTGAACGGGTGGGCAATCGAACAAATGCCCCGTCTTCGGTGTCCCTGACGGCACGCCGTGCACGCTGTCCATCGTGATGCACGTCCTACCATTCGCCCCGATGATCCCGCTGATCGCGCACGATGGCCCGACGACAAAGCTGACTGTGTGGTCCGACTACATATGACCGTGGTGCTACATCGGCCAGGCTCGGGTCGATACGATCGCGCGGGAGTTCGCCCTCACCATCGAATGGAAATCCTTCGAACTCCACCCCGGAGTCCCGCCGGAGGGGATGGCTCTCCCCTATAGCCCCGAACGGATCGCGGAGGGACAGGCGCGTCTGGAGACGGCCGCGGCGGCGGAGGGCCTCGCCTACGGTCGTCGGTCGCACTGGTTCGACACCCGGCCGGCCCACGAGGCCACGCTGTGGGCGGCGGACCTCGGTGCCGCCGATCGTATGAAGCGTGCGATCTTTCCGGCCTACTTTGTGGAGGGGCGCAACATCGGGTCGCCGGAAGTCCTAGCCGAGATCGCTACGGCGGTGGATCTGGATGGCGCGGACCTGAGAGCCGCGCTCGAGGAAGGGCGATACGCCGAGGCGGTGAGCGCGCAGTTCGCGGAGGCGCGCGCCATCGGCGTGACCGCCGTGCCCACCTTCGTCATCGCGGATCGCTACGCGATCATGGGCGCCCACCCAGTGGAGGGCTTCCGGCAAATGCTCGGCCGCGTCCGAGCGCCGCGACGGGACTGAGGCCCGCTACCGCGGCGTCGCCGACTCGCGGACAGAGACCGCCGTCGCGCGCAACGTACCGGCCAGGTCGGCGAGCCAATCCGCCCGCGCCGCCGCCCGCTCCGGGTGCGCCAGAACGACCCCCTCGAGCCGCCCCCAGGCTCGAAACAAATCGCGCGCGATCCGGACGATCTCGCGCGGTGGTGCAGCGATGACGTCGAGCGTCTTCTCGATCTGAATCGCGTGCTCCCGGAAATGCGCCGCCCAGCGGTGGAGGCGGAACCGAACGTTGACCTCGAACCCGGCCCAGACCGTGGGCGCGGCTAGTCCTCGCCAGTCATCGAGCCCCCAGATCGCCGCCAGACCCTCGTGGTGCAGGTCGCTCATCCGATCGAGGATGGGAGCGAGCCCCCCGAGGCCGAGCGTTGCGCTCAGTTCGTGCGCGGGGATAAGGCTCTCAGCCGGACGCACGGGAAGATCCGGTTGGGCGAGGCGCCCGAGTGCATATGCGGTTGAGAACGCGTAGCGTACCTGCGTGGCGAGGATGTGCCCCAGCGTCTGGCGGAGGCTCCACTCGCCGCCCGCCGGCGCCCGATCGAGCAGATCGTCACCGACGTCGAGCAGCAGGCCGCGCAACCCCCAGCAAGCCGCCGTGGCCTGGACGAGGTTGGCGCCGCCGTGCGTCGCCCGTGGTGATCCCTCACGCAGCATCGTCGCAGTCGCCTCATCGATCCGCTCGGCGATGTAGTAGAGGCCGTAGCGAACATCCGCCTCGCCGTGCAGGAACGGCCACCCCCGGCCCAGTCCGTCGTCGGGGATGGCGAGGATCTCCGCAGCGGCCCGCCGGATCGTCGCACCAGCGTCGACGACACCGGACGGGAGCGGCGGACCCACCAGGTCGATCCCTGCGGCGCGCAGGAACGCCCCGACCGTTATTGCGTCCGCCACACCGATACCGAGTAGAGCAACCCGATCTCCCGCTCACCGCGACCGCCCGACAGGTGAAAGCTGCTGACTCCGCCCGGGTGGCGGCGGATCGCCTCCTCGATGAGGTCGCGCGATTGCGCCGCGCCGGACCCACGCGCCAGCCACTCCTCGAAGTCGAGGCGGAAGGGCACCACCTTCTCGCGCACCGGGAGTAGACCGAGCGCGAGAGCCAGCGCACGGATCCGCGCGTGCGGCAGGCACGCCCAGTGCGAAGGGTCGCGCAGGCGTTCGATGGATTCGTGCCAGAGCGACTCGGCGCGATCCTCCGACCCGACGTGATCCGCGATCACGATGTGTCCGCCCGAACGGACCACACGCGCCATCTCAGCCACGCAGCGCTCGGGGAATGGGATGTGGTGGAGGCTGAAGCGAGTCACTGCGCCATCGAAGGAACCGGCGCGCACATCGAGCGCGCACGCGTCGCCCAGCGCGAAGGTGATGTTTGTCAGCCCTTCGCGCGCCGCCTCGGCTCGACCGAGTTCAACCATCGCTGCGGTCAGGTCGATGGCATGTACCACCGCGACATGCGGCGCGAGCGCGCGGGAGACGAGTCCGGGCCCGGCCGCGAGATCCACCCAGGACTGATCGGGCGCAAACGGCATGAACTCGATCAGGCCGCGCAGAGTCGCGGCGGAGCGCATCACCGGACTCACGTTGAAGGCGCGCGCCTGGTGCGTAAACTCGGAGAGAATTGACTGGCCGTGGCCGGTCTCGATCACCCGGCTCGATTCTCCAGCGCGACGAACGCGGCGTTCACGATGTGATCCGCGTCGATACCGTATTCGCGGTACAGGTCCGGCATCGACCCGGACTGCCCGAATCGGTCCACGCCCAGGGGGATTACCACCGTGCCCAGCGCGGCACCAAGCCCGGCGAGGGCGTGTGACGCTCCGTCCAGAACCGTCACGATAGGGGCCCCGCGCTCGTCCGGGTGTATGATGCGGCCAAGGTGGCCGATCGGGTCACCCACGGACTCGCCGCGCGCCTGGCGGCGCCGCGCCTCGGCATAGCGCTGATGGAGGAGGCCGGCGCTGGTCAGATTCAGGACGTTGGCGGGCACGCCCTCGGCGGCGAGGATCTCGGCGGCGCGCACCGCCTCCGGTATCACGGCTCCGGCGGCAGCGATCTGGACGAGATCGGGACGATGCGCGCCGGCGGCGCCGTCGCGCCAGTCCACGAGGCGATAACCGCCGGCGAGGACTTGACGGCGCAACTCCTCCTCGCCGTAGCGCCGCAGCGCCGGCGTGAGGAGGGACTGATCGAGCACCTTGGTCGTCAGCCGGAGGTAGCTTGCCGCACCGTGTTCCCTGTCGCAGACCCGGCGGATCGCTTCGAGGAGAATCCACTCGACCTCGCGCGCGAACGCCGGTTCGAAGGGATCGATCCCCGGAAGTTCGATGCCGAGCGATGGCGTCACGGTCGACTGGTGGGCGCCGCCTTCCGGGCTGAGCGTGATCCCGGAGGGAGTCGCCACGATGATGAAGCGACTCCCCGAATAGAGAGCGTGGATGATCGCGTCCAGACCGCGGCAGATGAACGGGTCGTACACCGTGCCGATAGGGACCAGGGGCTGCCCGATCAGATCACCGGCGAGCCCGGCCTGGCCGAGCAGTGAAAATAGGTTCATCTCGGAGATGCCGAGTTCGATGTGCTGTCCGGTCGGCCCAGGCTGCCAGCGCAGGAGGCGCGGCCCCGGCAGCGGCACCTCTTCCTGGTCGGTCGCGTGGAAGACACCAACGCGATTGACCCACCCGCCGAGGTTCGTCGATACCGCAACGTCCGCGCTCATCGTCACGATGCACTCGCCAACTCCGGGGATTCCCGGTAGATCGGTCAAAATCCGACCGAACGCCTCCTGGGTGGAGATGCGGTCGGCGAAGCGCGTACCCACATCCGCGGGGACAGCGCCAAGTGGTATGACTCGACGGGCAGACGCGTCTGCGGGTTCGCGAAGTCGATTCGCGGCTCGCCGAATCAGATCGGCCTCGGCGGATTCTGGCGGGAATCCGGCCCAGGGGTCGCCCTCCGGAACACCCAATGCGACGCGAAGATCCTCGATCTGTTCCGGCGTCAGTTGCGCGGCGTGGTTCATCGGATCGCCGGCGAAGGGAAGGCCCCAGCCTTTGATCGTGTAGGCGAAGAGCACGGTCGGGCTCGTGGTATGCCGCGCCGCCGCACGGAATCGCCCGACGAGTTCGGCGAGGTCGTGTCCTCCGAGATCGCCGATCAGTTCGGGCAGTTCCTCATCGCGATGCGCACGCAGCAGCCGGGAGATCGCGCCGCCGCCCGAGAGGCGGCCCAGTCGCTCGCGTATCTCTCCACCCTGCAGGCGAATGAGTGCCTGGTACTGCTGGTTGCTCATTTCGTCGATCGCGCACTTCAATTCCTCGCCACCGGGCGCACGGAAGAGCGCCTGGAGGCGCCGGCCATATTTCGCCTCGAGGACATTCCAGTTGTTCGCACGGAACATCTGCTGCAGTTGCGTCGCGCGGATGCCCGGAATGACCCGATCGAGGCTCTGTCGATTGAGATCGACGATCCAGAGGACGTTGCCAAGAGTCGAGAGGTGCTCTTCGGCGACCGCCTCCCAGATCGAGCCCTCATCGAGCTCCGCATCTCCCACCACGGAGACAAAGCGTCGGCCCGCGGGTGCCTCGAAGTGCGTACCCGCGTAGCGATCGACCAGCGCAGCGAAGGCGGGGACGGTCGCGCCGAAACCCATCGAACCGAGCGAGAAATGGATCGGACCCGGATCCTTCGTCTGGCTCGGATAGGACTGCAGACCGTGGAACTCCCGCAACCGCGGAAGGAAATCGCCGGAGAGGTTGCCCAGGAGGTACTGGATGGAGTGGAACGCCGGGGACCCGTGCGGCTTGGGCGCCACCCGATCGCCGGCGCGGAGGAAGGCGAACCACAGCGCGGTGAAGATCGAGACGATCGAGGCAGACGACGCCTGGTGGCCGCCGACCTTCAGGCCGTCCACATTTGGCCGGATGCTGTTGGCGTGGTGGATCATGTACGTCGACATCCACAGGATGCGCCGCTGGATCGACTCCATTGCCGCGAGGTCGGCGGCTGACATGACCGGCACCGAACTTACTGCGGCGAGCGTTCCACCGCGCGACGATGAGCGGACGGACTGCGACATTGGTCGAGACCTCCTGGGGCCGCGACGCGATTCTACCCCGAGGTGATTCGTCTCCCGCGATCGAAAGTCACTCGATCGTCAGACGGAGCCGTTTGTTGTTCCTCCCCTTCGACTCGTAACCGGCGATCCGGGCATGACCAACATGCGCTGTATTCGCGACGTGTGTCCCGCCATCCGCCTGCAGGTCCAGACCGACGATATCGACAATGCGGATCGTCTCGATCCCTTCGGGGAGGAGGTTCACCTTCGTCCGTATCAGATCCGGAATCGCGAAGGCCTCGGCGCGGGGCAGGAACCGCACCTGCACGGGTCGCGCGGCGGCGATCTCCTCCGTCATCCGTTCCTGAACCCGCGCGACGAAATCGGCCTCCAGACGCTCCAGATCGAAGTCCATGCGTGCGCTACCCACATCCATACTCGCGCCGGTGACACTCGCGCCGTAGTCGCGAAAGATGATCCCACACAGGACGTGGAGCGCCGTGTGCGCGCGCATCAACGCGTGGCGACGAGGCCATTCGATCTCCCCCTCGATCGCCTCACCGACCCGCGGCCTCACCCCTTCGATCAGGTGGATGGGACCAGACGTCCCCCGGCGAACGCCGTGGACGGAGAAGGACGCGCCGCCCTGCCAGATCGTCCCCAGATCAGCGGGCTGCCCGCCGCCACCAGGAAAGAACGCGGTGCGATCGAGAACGACGCCATCACCATCCTCGGAAACGACTGTCGCGGAGAAGGCCTTGAGGTAAGCGTCGGAGTGATAGAGGGCTTCGGTCATGGGCCGAAGGCTATCATCGGCCGCGATGCGCGATCCGCTGCGCCCCGGCAGAACGATCGGCGACGAGATCGACCGGCCGGTCCACATCCGGGCGCGAGGCGCCGACGCCACTTCCGATCCAGTCGAAGAATCGGTCGCGCTTGGTCGCGCCATCGAGAACGCGATCCGCGCCCGCGTGATCGGTCAGGATGACTTGATCCGCGGCGTTCTGCTCGCACTGCTCTCGGGTGGACACTGCCTGGTCGAGGGAACTCCCGGCCTCGGCAAGACCATGCTCGTGCGGACGATCGGCGCGGTGCTCGGCGTCACCTTCAGCCGGATCCAGTTCACGCCCGATCTGATGCCCACCGACGTGATCGGCACGTCGATCTATGGCCCGAACCTGAACGGCGCGCGCACACTGCGTTTCGAGCCCGGCCCGCTGTTCGCAGGAGTGGTCCTCGCCGACGAGGTCAACCGAGCCACGCCGAAGACTCAGTCCGCACTCCTGGAGGCCATGGAGGAGGGTCAAGCGACGGTCAGCGGAGAGACCTATCGCCTTCCCGAACCGTTCTTCGTGCTGGCGACGCAGAACCCGATCGAGATGGAAGGCACCTATCCCCTGCCGGACGTGCAACTGGATCGCTTCTTCTTCAAGCTCCACGTGGACTATCCCAGCCCCGCCGACCTCAACCGAATCCTCGAGGCCACCACCCGAGGCCCTGAGGCGGAACCGGAGAGGATCGCGAGCGGCGACGGCCTGCTGCTCGCCCGCGCGGTCGTGCGCGAACTGCCGATCGCCAGTTATGTCCGCGACTACGCGGCGCGACTCGTCCTCGCGACCCACCCGAATCGGCGCGCGCCGCGCATCGTCCGCCGCTACGTCGCTCACGGTGCGAGTCCGCGAGGCGCACAGAGCATGATCCTGGCGGCCAAGGCGCGCGCGCTGCTGGGGGGGCGGTACAACGTGTCGTTTGCCGACATTCGGTCTGTCACATTGCCGGCGCTCCGTCACCGGGTGAAGCGCAACCTCGCCGGCGAGGTCAGCGGCGTCACGACCGATCAGGTCCTCGACGCGGTGCTGCGCGAGATTGTCGAGGAGTAACGCCCCTACCGGGTGAAGATCGTCCCTCGCACATAGTCCGCGTCGTCCGACGCCAGGAAGGTGAGCACACGGCCCACCCCGGCGGGATCTCCCAGTTCCGCCCGCGCGGTCGCGCGGGCCCGCTCCGGGTCGTCGCCGCGCGCGCGGGCCACATCGGCGACGTTGTCCAGCTTCAGCTCCGTCGCGAGGCTACCCGGGCAGATCCCGTGGACGCGTATGCCATGCGGCTCGAGTTGCGGCGCGAGCACCAGAGAGAGACCGTGGACGCCACCCTTACTCGTGCCGTACGCGACCGATGAGGACCCTCCGCGAACACCAGCACCCGAGGCAATCAGCAGGATGACGCCGCGACGCTGCGCACGCATCGGGCCCGTCACCGCCCGGCAGCACAGGTAGGCGCCGCGCAAGTTGACCGCGATCACCTCGTCGAACACCGCCGGATCGAGTTCGTCGACGAGCAGAGTCGCGCCCTTGAGGATGCCCGCGGCATGCACCAGCACGTCGATGCGGCCCCACCGAGCAAGGACCGCCTCTACCGCGCGCGAGACGCTGGCCTCATCGGTCACGTCCACCTGCAGGGCGATCGCCTCTGCCGTGGGACCCATCTGCGCGAGAGTGGCGTCTGCCTCGCGTTGTCGCACATCGAAGATCGCGACGCGCGCCCCCTCGCCCGCGGCGAGGATCGCGGTCTCCCCGCCGATTCCGCGGGCCCCACCCGTGACGATCACGACCCGATCGCGAAGCGGCACCCTATCTCCTCCCAGACCCGGTTAGCGAAGGCAGCGCGCTCAGCGTCTGGCCATGCCGGGGCGGTGAACCGGCTGGACATCCACCAGGACCCGCTTGCCGATCCTCTGCGCCAGGGCATCCGCGAGCACCCGAATCGCCGCGATGGTACGCCCATCGCGGCCGACCAGGCGACCGACCTCCTCGGGTGGCGCGCTCAGTTCGATGACGATGAGGTTGGCGCCTTCCACGCTGGCGACTTTGAGTTCGCCGGGTTCCGCCACCGCGATGCTGGCCGCCATCTTGCAGAACTCGTCGGCTGGGGGCAGCCTCGCCGGCCGGAGGTACTGTCGGGGTCTCATGCGACTAGTTTAGGCGACCATCTCCGCCGACTTCTGGTCCGCGTTTCGTTCCGGGCCGTACTGCATCTCGATCAGTTCACAGTACGCACCCCCGCTTCGCATCAACGCATCGTGAGAGCCCACTTCGCGCACCGTTCCGTGGTCGAGCACGACGATACGGTGCGCATTACGGATCGTGGAGAGACGATGCGCGATCACGAACACCGTGCGCCCGGCGACGACCCGCTCGAGCGCCGCCTGGATCTGCAACTCGGTCTCGGTATCGATGTCGGATGTGGCCTCATCGAGGATGAGGATGCGCGGATCGCGCAGAATGGCGCGAGCCAGCGCGATCCGCTGTCGCTGCCCGCGCGAGAGGCGCGACCCACCCTCGGCCACCGAGAGCTGATAGCCGCCCGGGAGTCGCGCGATGAACTCGTGCGCGTTCGCGAGGCGCGCCGCGGCTTCGACCTCCTCGTCGGTCGCGTCTAGCCGCCCGTAGGCGATGTTCTCCCGAACCGTCGAGGCGAAGAGAAAGGTCTCCTGCAGTACGATCGCCATCTGCGACCGGAGCGAATGCAGAGTCACGTCGCGCAGGTCGTGCCCGTCCACGCGCACCGATCCAGCGGTGGGGTCGTAGAAGCGCGCGACGAGGTTCGCCAGGGTCGTCTTTTTAGAGCCGGTGTGCCCGACCAACGCGATCATCTGACCCGCCGCAATGTCGAGGTGGATATCGGACAGCACGCGCTGACCCGGCTGGTACCCGAAGTCGACATGGTCGAACTCCACACGCCCGCGGATGCGCGGCAGCACACGCGCGTGGGGACGCTCCCGCTCGATCGGTTCATCCAGGAACTGAAAGATCCGATCGGAAGCGGCGAGAGCCTGGGACGCGACATTATTGACCTCGCTGAACTGGGCGATCGGCTGATAGAAGGCAATGAGGTAGGTCATGAACGCAACGAGTTCGCCGACCGTCGCCTGCCCCATCATCACCTGAGCCGCGCCATACCACAGCACCAGCGCCGTTCCCGCTGCCGCGATCATCTGCATCGTCGGCGTCGCGATCGATTGGACCCGCACGGCCTCCATGTTCGCGCCCATGTTCTGCCGATTCTGCGTATCGAATCGCCGCTGATCGGCGCTCTCGCGGGCGAATGCGCGCGCCACCCGTACGCCGGCGACGTTTTCCTGCAGGACCGCGTTGACCCGGGCAGCCGACTCCTGCACCTTGCGATAGCGCACGCGCAAGATGTCCGAGATGATGCGGGTTGTCACGATCAGTGCGGGGACGGTCGCGACGATCATCAACGTGAGGCGCCAGTTCAGGGTGCTGAGGATCACCAGATAGATGCACATGTCGATCACGCCCACGAACGCGTTGACCGTCGGACCGATCAGAGCCTGCTGGAGAGCATTCACGTCGTTCACCAGGCGCGACATCGTGACGCCAGATTCCTGACGCTCGAAGTAGCGGAGCGGCATCCGCTCGAGGCGGCCGAACATCTCCCGCCCGATCGCGAGCACCACCTTCTGCCCGACGAGCGCGATCGCGTATCGGTTGGCGTACGTAAGGAGAGCACGCGCGAGATGGACGACCGTCAGGGCCAGGCCGATCTGGAAGAGCCTGGTACCTCAACCTCGGCGGGGATGACCTCGTCGATCACATGCTTTGCGAGCCATGGCGGCAGCATCGAGAGGAGCGAGACCGCCAGGATCGCGATCGCAACGGCGAGCAGTGTCACGCGGTGCTCGGCCATGTAGCCCCAGAGGCGCACGAAGGTTCCCCGAGGATCCGCGATCCGCACTTCCTCGGTGGATCCGAACGCCCACATGTTCGCCATGCGTTAGCCCCCCGCGGCGACGAAGAGCGAGGCAGCTTCGATGGCGTCCTACGTGGGTCGCAACTGAGTCTCGTAGATCGTGCGATAGGTCGGGCTGCGGTCCAGTAGCTCAGCATGGGACCCGCGTGCGGCGACGGCACCGTCAGCGAGCACGCGGATCTCATCGGCGCGCATCGCGGTGGTGAGCCGATGAGCGATGACGAACGTCGTGCGGCCCACCATCAGTCGGTCGAGCGCTTGCTGGATCAAATAGTCGGTGCGGGAATCAACGGCCGAGGTGGCCTCATCGAGGATAAGGATGCGCGGGTCGACGACGATTGCGCGCGCGATGGCGATGCGCTGGCGCTGCCCGCCGGAGAGGCGCACCCCCTTCTCTCCGATCATCGTGTCGTACCCGGCCGCCAGTTCGCCGATGAAGTCGTGCGCGTTCGCGGCCTTCGCGGCGGCCACGATGTCCGCCTCGGTCGCGTCGGTCCGCCCGTAGCTTATGTTCTCGCGGATCGTCATGTTGAACAGGAAGGTCTCTTGCATCACCATCCCGATCTGGGACCGCAGCGACGTCAGAGTGAGCTCACGCACGTCAATGCCGTCGATCAGGATCTGCCCGAAGGTCGCGTCGTAGAAGCGCGGAATGAGATTGATCAGCGTGCTTTTGCCCGAACCACTCGGACCGACAATGGCGATCGTCCGCCCGGCCGGGGCGCGGAAGTCGATTCCTCGGAGCAGGGGCGGGGCCGAACCGTAGGCGAAGCCGACCTCGCGGAAGGTCACGTCTCCGCGCATCGGGCGGAGGTCGCGCGCGTCCGGCCGTTCGACCACGTCGAGCGGGGTGTCGATGATCTCGAAGATGCGTTCGCCGCCCGCGATCGCCTGGTGACTCATCATGTTGATGAAGCCGAGCATCTGGGTTGGCATCCAGAGGAGCATGGCGTAGCTCTGAAACGCAAAGAGTTACCCGATGGTGATGCGCCCTTCGACGACCAGCAGCGCGCCGTAGCACAGCGCCAGACCCTGGCTGAGCGTTGTCGCGACCATCATCGACTGCATGAACGCCTGCATCGAGCGGCTTGTCTGCAACCGCATCTGGCGCACGTCCCACAGGACCCCATTGAAGCGGTTCGCCTCGAACTCCTCGCGCGTTAACGCCTTAACGAGCTTGATCGCGCCGATGTTCTCTTGCAGGATGGTGCTGAGGCTGGCCATCCGCTGCTGTATCGCGCGCCACATGGGCATCACGGTCGAAACCTGCATCTGAGTCGCCACGATGAGCGGCGCCACCGACAGGGTGAGCACAGTCAGCCAGCCATCGATCGTGGCCATCGCCCAGACGTTCAGGCCAACCATCAGAGCGAAATTGATCGCCTGGATCAGAGCACCGGTGATGAAGAACTGCACCATCCCCACATCGTTCGTCGCGCGCGACATCAACTGGCCAGTCTGGTTCTCGTCGTAGAAACTCATCGACTGCGACTGCAGATGGCCGTAGACCTCGGAACGAAGGTCGAAAATGACGCGCTGCCCCATCATTTGCCCCAGGTAGGTTTGGACCGACGTCAGGACATTCAGCAGTCCGGCCGAGGCGAAGACTCCGAGAACCAGGAGCGCCAGATTCTGCCAGTGACGCGCGGGGATGACGTCGTCAATCACGATCTGCGTGAAGTAGGCGGGGGTCATTCGCAGGGCGGTGATTGCGCCGAGCATCAGGACCACCCCTGCAGCCATCCACCAGTGCGGGACGAGATATCCAGTCAGGCGAAGGAGGGTGCGCACCGCGCGGAATCTAGCAAGCGCTCAATTAGTTGCACAAACTAATCATCAAGACAGGCGCCGTCGCCCTCTCATCAACAGCGAGGCCTTGCGCGCTGTGGTATGTGCGGTTCGCCGGCCTCGCCGAGACGGCGGCCTGGAAGCGCTTTGCGGGACGTGGCAAAGAGCTGACGGACGCGGATCTCACCGAGACCTGCCTGCCGCCGTGAGCAGGCGCGGCCGGGGATCGCGCGGACCGTACGGTCCGACCCGAGGCGGTCAGTCCGCGCCGGGAACCTCGATGAGTCCGAGATCGCCGTCCATCTCGCGCTGTGCGAGGTCGTGATCTCCGGACTCCACCTGATCCAGCGAGATGGCGCGCTGCAGGCGGGCGCTCTCCAAGACCGCGCACACAAGGGCCACGTCCCGCCTTCCGCCCAGCGCGTCGACCTCGGGCAGGGAGCCCTTGAGGATCACGTCGCCGAACCCGTGCAACTCCATCGCCAGGAGCTTCCGATCGATCTCTGGCGTACTGAGGCGGTAGGACGTCGGCCGTTCCACGCCGAACAGATGGGCGCCGAGCGCATCCAGCCGATAAGACGGGGCGTACTCGAGAAGGGCGTCATCGGTAAGTGAACGACCTTCGATCAGGTCGAGGCGTGGGCTGCGCCCAGAGGCGTCCACCGGTGCGACGATCGACCCTCTGGACCCGTACAGCACGCGCTGGCGCACCATCTGACCCGCGGCCGCAGCGTTGAGGCACCACTGGCCCACAATGCCGTGGCGGAACTGGAGAACGGCCGTCAGGAGATCGTGCGCAGTCGCACCGATCCACTCCCCCTCGCGCGCACCACGACCGACACGGCGGCGGCGGCGGCGTACGAGCCGTGTCGCACCCATCACGCTCTCAATATCGCCGCCGAAATAGCGCAGAAGGCTGGCCGTGTGTATGCCCAGGTCGAGGAGGAGACCGCCCGACAGCGCGTCGTGGCGCCATTCCGAGCCCAGGACGCGGTCGCCCCCGCGTGCGGAAGTCTCAAGCACCATCGCGGGATCGCCAATGGCCCCATCGTCGATCATCGCGCGGATGAGCCGATTCATGGGATCTCGTCGGAAGTTCTCAGCCACGGAGAGGCGACCGCGCGAACGGCGCGACGCGCGAATCAGAAGGTTGCACGCGCGGATGGTGATGGCGAGCGGCTTCTCGACTTGAACGTGTAACCCGCGGTCCAGACACTCGATTGCTATGCGATGATGGCTGCGCGGATCGGTGACGATGTCGACGCCGGCCAGACTATCCACCGCCTCAGCCATGGTCGCGATCGACTGAAAGACGCGCGGACGAGAACCCAGGAGAACGCGACACTCCTCAGCCATCTGCTCGACGGCCCGATCGTTCAGGTCGCACACCGCGGCAACCTCGACATTCGCGAACGGCGTCGCCGCGAGTTCGGCATAACCCGCCACGTGGCGGCGACCCATCGGGCCACACCCGACGATGCCGACGCGAGCGCGCTGCATGGAGGAGGCAGGCTACCCCAGCACATAGTGGTTGACAATATCGAACGTCCGTTCTACGATGATAGTAGAACAAACGTTCTAGTGAGGGTACGGCGATGCGCACGACGCAACTGACGCTGTTTCCGGAGTCCAGGCG
Source organism: Chloroflexota bacterium (assembly GCA_016875715.1). Lineage (GTDB taxonomy): Bacteria > Chloroflexota > UBA6077 > FW602-bin22 > FW602-bin22 > VGOZ01. Next base: position 40,058 of record VGOZ01000003.1, read on the forward strand.
CCGATCGCGTGCGATGCATCCGGCTGGAGCACGCCGGCGGCATGGGGATGTCGCCGCGCTGGAGTCACAGGCGCGTGGGGCGCGCCAGGGCGCAAATCTGCACTCGGCGTTTGTGTCCTTCTGGGCGACGCTCTCCCCTGAGCGGCGTGCCGAGTTGCGCTCCCGCCTCGCGGCGTGAGCGGACTTCAGCGATAGACCCCGAACGTGCGGACGCCCGGCGAGGTGCCCGGGCCGGTCGACGTAATGGCGATGCGCAGGTAGGCGACATCCGGCACGGGCGTGGCGAAGACGAAGGACACAGTGTCGCCATCCGCCTTCGTGCCGTTCGCGATCTCCTCATTGGCGATCTCGTCGAAGTTGCCGTTTCGGAGGATGATGCGCGCCGTCACGGGCCCAGTTCCGCTGAATGCGAGCCGGGCCTGCACTGCGGACACGGTATCGGCCGCGGAGAGCGTCACGGTGACCGTGCGAGACGTGCCGGAGGTGGCCTAGCCTGTCGCGAGCCAGTAGGTCGATGCGTTCTGATCGTTCGGACCTCCCGCGAGCGCATCGACGGCGTGCGCGGCGAGATGATCGTTCGGTGCATCCGAGGCGATCTCGATCCCCGGTGGGGGTGTGGGTGTCGGGGTCAGGGTCGGCGTGGCTGATGACGTCGGCGTGGCGGAGGCCGTGGATGTCGGCGTCGGCGAGGGGGTGACCGGGGCTGTCGACGTCGCGGACGGAGTCGACGTGGCTGTGTTGGAGGGTGTCGCCATCGGGGTCGGGATTGTCGTGGCGGTCGCGGTGGGAGTTCCGGTCAAGGTGTGGGTCGGCGTCGCGGCAGGCGTGGGTGTCGCGGTCCCTGTCGGCGAACTGGTGGACGTTGCCGTCCAGGTCGGAGTTGCTGTAGGCGTCGCCGTGGAGGTGCTGGTGGGAGTGGCGGTGGGGGTCTCGGTCGGCGAGGGGATCCACGTCGGGGTTGTCGATGCCGTGGCAGTGGACGTCCAGGTCGGTGTCGGTGTCCCGGTTGCACTGGCGGCGGCCGTCGGCGACGCAGCGGGCGTTCCGTTGGGTGTGGCGGTGGAGGTGGAACTCGGAGCCAGCGTGAGCGTCGGCGTCACAGTCGCGCTGGAAGTCCGGGTAGATGGTGACGGATCGGCGCGATTGGCCGCGACCCGCCCCAGAGCAAGTGTTAGCTCGAGCCCACCGCCAGCGGCGCGCAAACGCAGGCTCTGCACGGCGTTCCGTGTACGGAAATGCAGGAGATACTCTCGCTTCCCCTGTACCTCCTCCCGCGCCAGCCACGCACGTGACTCATTCCCGACGACATCGGTCCCGATCGGCAGCCAGGCGTCATTCTTGCAGCGCTCCAGATCGCCGATCACCAGCGAGGCGAGTGCGGCGCTGCCGAACGTCGCGACCAGATGATCGATTTGAATCACGCCAGCAATGCCATCGGGGCGCAGGAGCGACCGCTGGGCGGACGCGTTCGCGCCGGTTCGCTGCGGCGTCGCGCTGCCGCCGCAGGTGGTGTAAAGATCGTCGGACGTGGTCGGACCAGAGGCAGTGAGATCGAGGAAGACGAACTGTCCGGTGATCGAGCGCACGTCGCTGGGCGCCAGGACGATTGCTGCGACCGGAAGCTCGACGATCGGATTTTCCGGAACGGCGCGGTAGCCGACCGGAACGTAGGAGCGGTAGGCCGTCTGCGTGCGGGCGACATCGCATGCGGTCGTAACGAGGACGAGCAGAACCAGCGCGAGCCCCCGTGTCGGGCTCACGTGCCGCTTGTGCGGAGGCGGCCGTTACGTCAACGCTCGCGGTCGCCGGCGGCCTGTTCGAAAGACGTAAGAGGGGGCGCAGCCTTCCACCGCTCGCGCACGAAGGGAGCCCGATCGTCGAAGTCACGCATCGGCGCGGATCACCGATTCGGTAGTCTTGGAACATTCTGCCCGGACGGGCTGTGGGCAGGAGGATACCACCGCTGCTCTATAATCGGTCGGATCATACAGAGACGCTGAGCGATGCGATGGCACGCGGCAGGCAGCGGATCCGACAGCGCGGGAGCCGTCAACAATGGGCGGTTGCGCGTGCCTTCAAAGGCTCCCCATCGGACGAGGGTGGTGGCGAAACCGTCGGAAGCGAGGTCGAAGTGGCGATACGACCTGACGTGATCACAACTGCGCGTTGCGGTCTGTGCAAGAAGGTCACCGAGCAGAAGATGGTCGGCGGGCAGGTGAACGTGCTGATCCCCTACTCGCGGTGCTTCAGTTGTAACGCCGTGCGGTGTGAGGAGTGCTGGGACGATCCCGACGACCCCTGCGATGGGATGGACGAACATGAGTTCCTCAAGGTGCGACTGAGCGAGGAGGGCGTTCCACGCACCGCCAATTTCCAGACGTACGTGCGGAGTCGGATCGAGCGCTGACGATCGCGCCGCATTGGCTGAGGCACGCGCCGTGTCCGTAGAGACATCCGGGTCCCCGGCAGAGTTCATCGCGACGCGACGACTCGGGCCGTGTACTGTCACGGTCATCCGCGAGGGCGATATCCGCTGGGAACCGGATGTGCGTCGAGGCGACGGAAGTCCGGTGCCGCTCGACCTCTGGCGCGGCGTCGTTCCGTCGGCGGACGAGCGTGGCGGCGCCTCGATTCCCTGCAACTGCGTTCTCATCCGGGTGGATGATGTTCTGGCAGTGGTCGACCCCTGTTTTGGCGAGGCCACGGAGGATGGTCCGTGGCCCGAGTATGGCCTGCAGCGAACTGCCGGACGCGAGGCTGCGTTCCGACTGCTCGGAATCGCACCGGAGCACGTGACGCATGTCTTGCTCTCGCACCTCCACGGCGATCACATCGATGGATGCACGATCGTGCGGAATGGCGAGCGCGCACCCCGCTACCCGCGGGCGCGATATGTCCTACAGCGGCAGGAGTGGGAGCCCGCACGCGGCAGCGATGATCCCCTGGGCCTTGCCTCGCGGCACCTCCTGGCCGTGGAGGCGCACGGGCAGCTCGATCTCATCGATGGCGACGTGGAGATCGGGTCGGGCCTCTGGGTTCGCCATCGGCCGGGTGAGAGTCGTGGCCACGCGATCGTGGAGGTGACCGCCGGCGCGCACGCGTTCTTCCATCTGACCGATCTCTTCCACTTCGCCTGTGAGGTGGAGCACCAGGACTGGGCGCCGCGGGGCGTCGATATCGTCACGGCGCGTCGGTCGCGTGGGCTGGTGTGCAAGAGCGTCGAGGCAGCGCACGCGCTCTGCACCTTCGGCCATGCTGGTCCGCCCTGTTTCGGTCACATCGAGCGTGCTGGCAACGGGTACGCCTGGCGCTGGGAGACGATGCCCGGTGACTCGCAGCCGCGGTAACGCCGACCTGCCCATCCGGGGTCGTGCCGAGGCGCATGAGTTGCCGTGCCAGATTGAGCGCCCTACGATCCTCGACGGATGACCGATCGCCCCGCGACCGGCGGCCGGTCGGTCGCAATCTGGTTCTTCGCTGGCACGACGCTCGCCCTCGGGACTCTCCTTGCGGTCCTGCTCTGGGCGCTCCTGGCGAGCGGCCTCATCGGTCCTCTGGGCCTGTTCATCGCGTCGACCGTGCGGCCGGCGGGCAGCGTGACCGCGATCGGCGCCTCACCGCCCCCGCCACCCGCGACCGCCACGCCGGCGCTGCCGTCGGTCCAGCCAGGCAGCGTGTCCACCCCCAACCCGACCGTCCCGCCTCTCACACCGGCCGCGCCGACCGTGGCGAGGAGCGCCACGGCGACAGCCCAGGCCTCGGGAACGACTGTGGGGCGCGTCGGAACCGCGATCGAGTCCGACACCTGGCAGTTCCTACTCACCTCGGTCGATGTCGCACCGGCCGCGACGGGACGCCGGGTCGCGGTCACGTTCTCGATCAAGAACAACGGGTCGCGGGCGGCGACGCTCTCGATCCCACGGACCCGTGAGGCTCTCCCGCCGCGCTCCCCGGCGAGCCGTGATGCGAGCGCTGCGTTCCAGCCAGTCCAGTTCGTGGAACCACCGGCACTGACGCTGCGCATCGAGGACGCGAACGGCAGCGAGTACGGCGGCGGGTTTCTCAGCGCGACCGGGGAAGAGAACGGGAACTTCACCTTCCTGTCCGCGCCGGGCGATGCCATCGATCTAGCCTATGTGTTCCCGCTTCCGATTGCGGCGATCGATCCGCTCGTACTGAAAGTGCGTTTCGGGATCGGCGCGGGAAGCATCAGCCGGACGATCCCGCTGCTTCACGGCTATCGCGCCTCCCCGGCGTTGCGCTCGAGCGACGCGCCGGACATCCGCGGGCGGGAGCAGCGCATCGAGGTGGGCGAGATCTGGTCGCTCACCGCGCTCTCCCTCACCACCGCGAGCGGGCCGAATCGATCGAAGCGCGTGACGCTGCACCTCAGCGCCGAGAACCGGACAACGCGACCCCTCGTGGTGGGCGCCACGCTCGATGATCCCACCGGCCAGGATCGCGATTTCTACATCGTCGACGCGGCCGGCGTCCTGGCCTATAGCGCGGGCGAATCGATGCCGCGCAACGTGATCCCGCCTCGGGCCGTCCGCACCGTCGACGTCCCCCTGGAGGCACCGGAGGCGTTCGCGAACGCCGGGCCGTACCGCGTCACGGTTATCGTCAGCCCTCGTTACAACCTGTTTGCGCGCTTCCGCCTGGACTGACGGTCACGCCGCACGGCGAGTATCTAGCGCGTCGCGTAGACCATCGCCGACGAAATTGACGCAGAGCACCGCCAGGAAGATGCACATGCCCGGGAAGATGGCCATCAACGGATTGAGCGTGATGTAGTTCTGGGCGTCGTTGAGAAGGCGACCCCAGGTCGGGAAGTCCGGCGGAAAACCGAGGCCTAGGAAGGAGAGTGTCGCCTCGGCGATCATCGCCGAGCCGACCGCCAGTGTCGCCGAGACGATGACAGGGCTGAGCGTGTTCGGCAGCATGTGACGCAGGATGATCCGGCCTGGCCCGACGCCGAGGCAGCGGCACGCCTCGATGAACTCCCGCTCCCGCAGCGAGAGGAACCCGGCGCGGACGAGACGAGACGTGGCCATCCAGTTGAGCCCGCCGATGACGGAGACGATCATCACGAACACGCCGATTTCCGGGCCCAGCGCGTTCACGAAGATCGGCCTGAAGAGGTATGTGACAACGAGCAGCAACGGCAGTTGCGGGATCGAGAGGAAGACCTCGATCACACGGGAGAGAACCAGATCGACCTTTCCGCCGAAGAACCCCGCGCTGGCACCCACGAAGACGCCGATGGAGATGGAGATGAGCATCGCCGCGATGCCCACGGCGACCGAGACGCGACCGCCGAGCAAGACCCGGGCGAACGTGTCCCGGCCCAGATCGTCCGTTCCCATCGGGTGATCCCAGGTCACGCCGGCGTTGGACCGCGTGAAGTCGATCTGGCCGACCGGTATCGTCCATACGAACGGACCGGCCACCACCGTCACGGCGATGAGGAGGTAGAGCACGAGACCGAACCGCGCCAGGTTGTGGGCGCGGAACCGGCGCCAGGCATCACCCCAGAGCGTCCGCTCAGGCAGATCCAGGATGGAATCAGAGCCCGGAGCAGACGCTGTGGGGTAGGTGGCGACGACGCGAGCCATCAGGCGTACCTTACGCGCGGGTCGAGAACGCCGTAGAGCACGTCGGCGATCAGCGTCATCACGACCACCAGCACCGATGAGAGGAGGACGATACCCATCACGACGGGCGTATCGCCGTCCTGAATCGATTTGATGAGCAGCGCACCCATGCCCGGCACGCGGAAGATCTGCTCGGTCACGACCGCGCCGGTGAACACGTTCGGCAGCTGAAGCGCGATGAGGGTGACGACCGGAAAGAGGGCGTTCCGGAGCACGTGTCGGACGACCACGATGCTCTCGCGCAGCCCCTTGGCGCGCGCGGTGCGGGCGTAGTCCTGCCCCAGGTTATCGAGCATCGACGCGCGGACGAATCGGGCCAGCGAGGCAGCCTGAAACAGCGCCAGAACCGCGACGGGCATGATCATCTGTTTGATCTGCACCCAGAGATCTTTCGTGTTTCCATCGTAGACGAATGGCAGCCAGTTCAAGTTGACACTGAAAATGATGATGAGGATGAGGCCGGTGAAGAACGTCGGTAGAGAAAATCCAACGAAACTCAGTGTTGTGACAATCTGATCAATCATGGAGTACTGCCGAACAGCAGTGATCACACCGAGGGGTATCGCGATGAGAATCGCGATGGCATACGCGGTGCCGATCACGAGGATCGTGGTGGAAAGGCGCTGAGCGATCAGCGTGAGGACGTTCACGCGACTGGCGAAGGAGTACCCCCAGTCGCCCTGGAGCATCGAACCGACCCATTTGACGTACCGGATGTGCATCGGCTGATCGAGCCCGAACTGGCGGCGCACGTTTTCGCGCACCTCTGCCGGCACGTCGGGATTCGCCGCGAACTGTGCGAGGGGGTCACCGGGCGCCAGCGCCAGGATGCCAAAGACGATGGCGCTGATCAGGATCAGCGTCGGTATCGAGATGGTCACCCGTCGCAGGAGGTAGGTCGTCACCCGGTACCTCGATCCTCTGGAAGAATGGGGTGGCCCGAGTGCGTTGCCCGGGCCACCCCGTCACGACGGACTAGGCGAGCGACCAGTCCTCCATGTTCCACGGATCCGAGTCGAAGGGCACGAGCTTCGGCCCCTTGATCCGCTTCGAGTAGGCGTCGACTCGCTTGCGATCGATCAGCGGGATGCTGATGTACTGGTTGACGACGATGTCGTTCAACTTGTGCCAGAGCGCGACGCTCTTCTCGCCATCGAGTTCCTTCTGCGCCGCGTCGAAGGCCTTGTTGAACTCCTCATTGATCCAGCGGACGCGGTTCGTGCCGGCCCACTGGTTCGACTTCTGGGCCACATCTCGAGCAACATCGCCGGAGTACCACGACTTCATGTAGCCGGCCGGCCAAGGCGATCCGAAGGTCGACGTGAACATCATCGCGTCCCACTGGAAGTGGTTGATAGTATCCGGCTTCCCCGGGTCACTAGCGAAGAACACGGTCGCATCGACGGCCTTCAGTTCGGTGTCGATGCCAATCTTCTGCCATCCGTCCTTAATCAGAGCCTGCTCCTTCTGGCGCAGGCTGTTGATGCTGGTGGCGAAGACGATCTTCATGCGGGTGCCGGAAGGCGTCGTCCGGATGCCATCGGCGCCCTTCTTGTAGCCAGCGTCGTCGAGGAGCTTGTTCGCCGCAGCAAGATCGAGAGTGTACTTTGTGCCCTTTGACGACAGCTTGGGCGGAGTCGTCAGCACGTTCAGAGCTACCACGCCCGTCTCGCCATACAGCTGCTTCGCCATCGTGTCGCGATCGATCGCAAGTGAAAGCGCCTGCCGCACTTTGATGTCGGTGAGGAACGGATGCTTCGACTTGAGAGACGACTTCTCGCCGTCGACTTCTTTGTGCGGATCGGTCATATTGAAGTGAACCGCCTCGACGCCAATGCCGGGAAGGGTGAGTAGCGTCCCTCGACCGGCCTTCATCAATTCCTCGAGGACCTGCCACTCAACCTGCAGGTTCCAGGCGAAGTCGTACTCGCCGGTCTGGAAGACGGCCCGCGCCGCCGAGACGGCGTCGCCACCACCCTTCATCTCGACCCGTCCAAACGCCGGCTTCGCCGGATCGCGATAGTTCGGGTTCGCAACATAAACGACTGAGTCGCCCGACTTGAAGTTATCGACCATGTAGGGGCCAGTGCCGAACGACTTGGCGTTGAAGGGGGCCTCACGGGCCTTGGCCCCCTGGTACGCCTCGAGGGCGTGCTTCGGAAGAACCTGGCCGCTCTCCCCCACGAACGGGACATACCACGCTGGGGAGGGGGCCTTAAACATCACGCGGGCGGTATTGGCATCGACCGCGACCACATCCTCGACTTCCAGGTATCCGCCGATGTTTGTCGCCGCGGTCTCCTTGTTGGTAATGAACTTGAACGTGAAGACAACATCGTCGGCCGTGAATGGCTTGCCGTCGGCCCACTTGACATCACGCTTGAGCTTGTAGGTGACGCTCTTGCCATCCTCCGACAGGCCGCCATTCTGCCGGCTCGGCACTTCTGCGGCGAGCACTGGTACCAGGTTGCCGGCCTCGTCGTAGTTCAGGAGCGGCTCGGTCACCAGACGCGCCGCGTGCACGTCCTTTGTCCCTACAGCAAGCGCCGGGTTCAAGATCGTCGGGCCCTGCCAGTAGAGGACCTTCAGCGTACCGGCCGAACCGCGACCAACGGCGGCCGCGGCGGGCTTGGTGGGAGCAGGCGCCGCGGCCGGCGCGCTCGTCGCGGTCGGCGCCGGAGCCGGCGCGCTCGTCGCGGTCGGCGCCGGAGCAACTGGCGCCGCCGGCGGGGCAGCCGGAGCGGCAGGCTTCGCCGGTACAGGTGTGGCGGTCGGGGCCGGAGCCGCGCAGGCCGCCAACAGCGCTCCCGCGCCGATGGCCAGACCGCCGGCGAGAAAACCGCGCCGTCCCAGTCTTCCGATAGTCACTATGTCTTCCTCCATCGCGTCGCGAACCACTCCAAGCCCGCTGACCGGCACACATTATTGAGTTAGCAATAGCCGTGTCAACTTATTGGGCCAACCCGCCGTGTCCAGTCGCGCGGCGGTCACGATGGGCGCTCCACCGCCTCTCTGCTGATGCGCGAGTCGATCTCGCGCGCGATCGTCACCGCGCGCTCTCGATCGCCCGGCCCACCCGGAGTGAGGAGGGTGACCGCGGCGATGACATCGCCGCGACGGAGCACCACCAGATGGCCACTCCACCCGACATCCCCGGCGACCATCCGGCCGATCACCCCGGCTTCCCCCACGTCGACGCCCGCCACTGCAGTCAGAACCATCGCTGGATCGTCGCTCGCCCACCGCGCGACGGACTCTCGCGACCATGCTTCCAGTGCAGCGGCGGCGTTCGGATAGCGGGCAACCTGAACAATCAGGTGCCGCGTCGCGGCGACCTCGGGCCGGGTCAGGTCGCCGTGGGCGTAGGCTCGTCGCGCGAACACGACCCCATTCTGCGTCGCCGAAGGCGACACGTCCTCCCAGATCGTCCGCGCCGCGACGGAGAGCGCATCCGGCCCGGGAAGCAGCCCGGACAGCGCCCGGATGGACGGTGCAACGGAGGGCGCGGAGGTTGGGGGCTCCGGCATCCGCGCCGCGGGCGGGACCACTCCGAGCTCGGCGGCGATCGTTCCGGCCAGGCCTACGGTCACCTGACCCGCCCGCGCCCACGGTGTGTCCACCTTCCAGAGTTGCAGGAACGCTCGTTGCGTGCGGAGGGCGATGTGACTCCCCTGATCGGTCGGAGGAGAGGCCGGCAGTCCGTACCGCGTCAGCGGATCCTCCACCGACTCGTAGTGCTCGCGGAGAGCTCCCTGCCGGCCGAGGAGGCCAAGGCGGACCGCGACGATATCGGCCCAGGAGCGGCCCTCCTCATCGAATCTCCCCATCGATGGAACCTGCCATCGCGAGGCGAGAACCGGGTCGAAGCCGCCGGCGGCGAGCCGATCGAGCAGATTCGTCAGTCGCAGCACTGCATCTTCTTCCGACCACTGCAAGATCGCGCGCTGCGTCGCCTGCACGATGAATCCGTCCTGTACGAAGCGTCGCGAGATCGGATAGCCGAGAGCCTCAACCCCACCCAGTTCGAGGTATCCGCTCCAGATCCGCGCCTGGGCATCATCCACCACCGCATACCCCGCGACCTCCGGCGTACCGGTTTGCGAATACCAGCGCCCGCCCGGCACCTCACGCTCCACCTGAGCACCGGCTACCTCCAGCGAGAGCGCGAGGAGGAGGCCGAGGAATGGTCCGACGCGTCTGAGGCGCGGGGAGAGAGGAACGCTGCCAGTCACGGGGAGACCGAACGATAATCGCCGGCGATGGCAGAGACCTTTCGGGCCCAGATCGTCGGCGCGACCGGGTATGGCGGCCTCGGTATGACCGAGCAACTCATCCGGCACCCGAGAATCGAGATCACATCGCTGCTGGCCAGTTCCGATGTGGGAAAGCCGATCAGCGACTTCTTCCCGCACCTGCGCGGCTTCTGCGACCGCGTCGTAGAGGACGCCGAGGAAGCGCGGATCGGCGAGAACGCCGACATCGTCATCTTTTCCACCCCGGACCGCATCGCGATGCAGAACGCTCCCGCCCTGCTGGATCGCGGCATCAAGGTCATTGACTACTCAGGTGACTTTCGGTTCCGCGATCCCGTCGTCTACGCGCGGTACGCGGAGCGGCAGCCGTCCGTCGCGGGCAAGCCCCACCTGTGCCCCCATTTGCTTGCCGAAACGGTCTACGGCGTGCCCGAACTGTTCCGGGCCGACATCGCGGGAGCCCGTCTGGTGGGGAACCCCGGATGCTTCTCCATCGCGATGGAACTGGCACTCGCGCCCGCGCTGAAGGCCGGGATCGCCGAGTCGCGCGGGATCGTCGTCGACGGCAAGACGGGCATCTCCGGCGCGGGGAAGAAACCCTCGGCGACGTTTCACTTCCCCGAGCGAGTGGAGAACATCACTCCGTATCGGATCGCCGCGCATCAGCACGGGACAGAGGCGGCGGAGCACCTGGGCCGGTACACGGGGCAGCCGATCGGGCTCACGTTCGTGCCGCACCTCGTGCCGATCTCTCGCGGTATCGAGTGCACCTGCTACGTGCGCTTGACCCGATCGGTGACGGTGCAGGAGGCGCGGGATCTCTACTTGGCAACCTACACCCGCGAGCCATTCGTCCGCGTGTTGCCATCCGGGTCGGCGCCCGGTCCGAAGGCGGTCCACGGCAGCAACCTCTGCGACATCTCCTTGTTCGTCGATGCAGCAAACGAGATGCTGGTGATCGTCTCTTCGATCGATAACTTGATGAAGGGGCAGGCCGGCAACGCCCTCCAGAACATCAACCTGATGCTCGGACTTCCCGAGACGCTCGCGCTCGACCGCGTACCGCTTTACCCATGAGTCGCGCGCTCGTTCGTGCGGGCTCGATCCTGGCCGGGCCAGCGCTCGTCCTGGCAATCCTGCCGGGAATGGGCGCGCAGACGACCGACTGCGGTCCTCTCGACTGCGCGCTCGTTCAGACCGCGGGCAAGATCCTGGTGTGCGTCGCGTTCTTCCTGTTCACCGCGGCATTCCTGCTCCGCGGGATTGCCTTGCGATCATGGGCCACGGTCGGGATATCCGCGCTCGTGATGTTCCCCTCGCTCGTCTACCCGTTCCTCATCGTCCAGACCTATCAGGACCTGACCGGTGGGACCGGCGAAATGCATCAGATGATTCACGCGGCGCGAACGTATGCCGCGGCGTCCATGTCCCGTCCGGTGGAGGATCTGGAGGGTCTGGCAATCGACGGGAAGCCCGGGTGGGCCGCGGTGCGGATCAAGGATCGGGCGGAGGGTACCTGGATCGTGGTGCTGCGCAGTTCAAACCGTATCTGGTCGCCTCAGGCGATCGCTCCGCGTTTCGACCGCGATGCGCTCCGCGCGCTGGGCGCCCCGACCGACCTGATCCGCGACCAGGGCTGAGTCAGTCGCGCGCCACGTCCACGTACGTGGCGGCGCCCACACGACGCTCGCGAAGGACTCCCCAGCCGCCGTGACTGACGATCCGCTCCGACTCGGGTGGGGTCGCGCCACCGAACGCCTCGAGCAGCGGACGACCTGTCATGGACGTCGGCCGCTCGCACCCGAGGAGATGGAGGATTGTGGGCGCGACATCGGCCGGACTGGCCGGGAGCGATGAGTCGGCCGGCGGGAACACGCCTGCCCCGATCGCGAACATCACGTTGCCCATTTCCCAGGGGGAGAGCGCACCGTGATCGGACTGCAGCCGGTCGGCGCTCGACGCATCGCCGGTGGACCAGCCGGGGACACCGTAGAGGTTCGACTCGTCGCCCCAGGAAGGTGACCAGAAGAGATCCGGGACCCACCGGCCGGCGTTGCCTCCCCAGAGCGACGAGGCTGAGGCCACCGAGGCCGGAAAGTCGGTCGCGGGCAGGTCATCACGGGCGAAGATCGGACCGCACCAGGTCTGTTCCGCGAGCCACGTCACGATCCGGGGGAGCCGGGCCCGTGCCGCGCCGCGGATGTGGATGCCGCGTCCGGCGGCAGTGACCTCGATCTGAGCCCGGTTCGCCAGGCCGGCGCGCTCGAGTTCGACGCGCACGGAGGCGCCCGGGCGCACCGTCGCGTGACCGTGGTCGGAAAGGAACAGCAACGTGGTGTGGCTCAAGTCGAGGCGATCGAGCAAGCGCGCGAGGCGGTCATCGTTCCGACGCAGCGCCGCGCGCACTTCCGGTGAGCCGAGGCCGTGCGTGTGGAGCGATCCATCCGGCTCGGATGACCAGAGGATGAAGACATCCGGATCCAGTCGAGGCAAAGCCACATCGAGCAGCGCGGTCTGCAGGAAGCGGTCGACGGAATCTCGATCCGCATCGGCCGCAGGCATCGTTCCCAGGACGGCGTCGAGATCGACGGGGACGCGGAACGCGCGATTGATCGTCCAACCCGCGCCGTGGGGATTCTGGAGCAGCGTCTGGCCGGGAGAACCGGACCCCAGCACCGCCAGACGCTTGCCGCCCGAAGCCATAACCTCGCCGAGTGTCGGCGGGAGGACCACGCGGCCGTACTTCTGTCCGATAGCGAGCAACTGCGACGGATCGCCGGTGTTCAGGTGGCCGACCACGTCCGGGGCGAACATGTGATTGGCGGTGATACCGTGCGCGCCGGGCTGGGCGCCTGTCCCGATGGTGGCGTTGTTAGGCCGCGTCTCGCTCGGATACACAGAACGTGCGCGCGGAAAACGGAACGCGCGGGCCCGTAACGCGGATAGGGTTGGGGTCGTCCGCGCGTCGATCAGGTCGGGGCGCAGTCCATCCCACCCCACCACCGCGACGCGGGGCATCACGCGGCGCGCTGCCCGAGATGAAGCCGGTTTCGGGCGTAGGCGACACTGGACTCGAAATCCGCGCGCTGCTGGATTCGCAAGCGCTCCAGCGTGTCGGGCGGCGTGATGGCGCCGCGCACGGCGAGGATCTGGCGGCGCGGCCCTAGGCCGCGCCGCATCCCGTCTCGGGCCAGGCAGGCGAATCGTGCGGCATCTGCCGCCGCAACGTGTGGGTAGAGCGCGGCGTGCGCGGCGGTGAGGTAGGGGACGCGCGCCGGGCCTGATCCGGTGATGATCTCCAGATCGAAGGGGCACTCCGGCGCCTGCGCGACGAGCAGATCGCGGATACCCACGAGATCGGCATTACCCTCGCCGAGCGGGACCCACTGGGCCATCGCACCGTCCGCCGCCTCCCACACGGCGGTGTCGCGCACGTGAGTCGACAGCGCGTACGAGGCGAGGACCTCGGCAGCAAGGAGCGGGTCCTCGCCGGCATAGGCAGGATTGCCCGTATCCAGGCAGGCGCCGACCACATCGAATCCCCGCCGCTCGATGATCGCGCGCAGTTCGCGGGCGAGGAGATCGACCCCGCCGTGATTCTCGAGCGCGAGTCGCACCCCGTGTGCCCGCACGACCGGAGCGACTGCGGCGATCACCCGCTCGCACTCCTCGATGTGCGCTCCGAGAGGCACGGCTCCCGCGCGATCACGCCGATCGCCGAGAAAGCAGCGCACGATGGGTGACCCTACCTCGGCCGCGGCCTGGATCAAGGCGGTCACCTGCTCTTCGGCGGTGCCGTACGTTGGGTCGAACGAGGCAGCATGCCGATCGATGCTACCGAGCCCGACCTCCAGCGCCACGCCCCGGGCGCGAGCTTCGTCGCGCACCTCACGCAGGTAGGACCGATCGTGCGAGGCAAGGTTCGCACGCTCCGAGAAGTGCACTGCGTCGAGGCCCATTTCACTGGCATAGCGGATAAACGCGAAGGCATCCCATCCCTGCAGGCGGAGCGAATAACTATCAAGGCCGAGCGCCCAACGGGTCACCGGGCGCGAGTATATTCCGCGTTATGAAGATCACTGACGTCCGCTCCGTCTACCGCGATCGAGGTCTTGGTGCGCGCCCGAACACCGATGGCGGCTACGCGAATCAGCGCCGCATATTCGGGTACGTCGAGGTATTCACTGACGAGGGCCTGACTGGTTTCTGTCCCGGAGCTGCGCATCCGGCGGTTGTCGAGACCGACCTCAAGCCGGCGATCATGGGGATGGACCCGCGCGATGTTGAAGCGGTCTGGGCACAACTCTGGCAGGGTTGGCGTCACCCCAAGACGGACGACGTGATGGCGCTGAGCCGGGTCGACATCGCGATCTGGGATCTGCTCGGCAAGGCCCTCGGCCAGCCGGTTTGGCGCCTTCTCGGCGGCGCGCGGCGGCGCGTGCGGGCGTATGGCGCGGGCGGAATGTATCAGCCGGGCAAAGGCATCGACGAACTGGTGAACGAGATGATGGACTTCGCCGACCATGGCTTCGACATCGTGAAGATGAAGGTGGGCCGGCTCGGTTTCGACGATGACCTCGCGCGAGTGCGGGCCGTGCGGGCGGCGCTTCCCGCGAGAGTCGGCTTGATGATCGACGCGAACCACGCCTGGACGCCGTACGAAGCGATTCGCTTCACACGGGCGGTGGGCGAGGCGAACCTTTACTGGCTGGAAGAGCCGGTGGACCCGTGGGATCACCGCGGCTGCGCCGAGGTCGCCCGCGCGCTCGACCTACCCATCGCAACCGGCGAGAACGTCGGCGCCCTGCACGCCTTCCGCGACATGATCGATTGCCGCGCCTGCGACATCGTGCAGGCCGACGCGCTGATCTGCGGCGGCCTCACGGAATGGCGGAAGATCGCCCACTACGCGGCGGCGCACGGGCTGCCAATGGCCCCGCACGGCAACGGGCACGTGGGGGCGCACTGCGTGGCCGGCGTCGCCAACGGCATGATCGTCGAGGTCGGGATGTATTTCGGCCGAGTCAGCAGCACGCCCGTCACCATCGCCCCGCTCGTCGTGGAAAACTCGGAGATCGTGATGACCGACGAACCCGGTATCGGGTGGAAGATCGATCGCGACGCGCTGAGGTGGTACGAGACACACGACGACTGATTTTCCCGGATCCGCAGGCGCGTGTTCGGGCTACCCGGATGCGCCTCTCGACAATACGTACCGACCGCGTCACGGCGCGGGCGGCGAATCCTTAAGGAGCCGCCGCAGGTCGGCCTCGAACTCGTCGATCGTCGAACGCAGGCGAGCCATGTGGGCGCTCACCGTCACGCGCTCGGCCTGGCCCGCGTCATACATGTCCCACGCGACCGCGTGGGCGGTGCGGAGCGTGGTGATCACCTGTCGCAGGTCGCGCTCCTCACCGGCGAGTGCGGCGAACAGTCGCTGGGCGATCTCCTGCGCTTTCAGCGCCACGGTCAACCGGGCCGGACGTTCCGGATGGCCGGGCTCGATCGCACGCCCGAGCAGCGCCGTGAGAGCGAGCAGTTCCTCCCAGTCCGCGCGGTCGATCTCGCCCCAGTCTCCCGCCCGCATCGTATAGGAGGCGGCGCCAGATGCGCCCTGTTCGGACACTGATACATCGTACCGGCTCCTCGTGCGACGTGCGCGCGTGCCGTATGATCGCGTGCGCGACGCGACGGGGAGAGTGAGATGGCCACGCCAGGGATCGGACTGATCGGCCTCGCCGTGATGGGCGAGAACCTCGCGCTCAATATCGCCAATCACGGTTTCCCGATCGCGGTCTACAACCGCACCCGCGCCGTCACCGAGCAGTACGTCGCGCACCGAACCGCCGGGAAGCCCGTGACCCCGGCGTACACGCTCGAGGAGTTCGTGAGAACGATCGCCCGGCCGCGTTCGATCGCGATCATGGTTCAGGCCGGCAAGCCGGTCGATTCGGTTCTGGATCAACTCCTGCCCCTGCTCGGCCCGGACGACCTGGTGATGGACTGCGGCAACTCCTATTTCGAAGACACCGCGCGCCGCTCGGCCGCGATCGCGCCGACGGGTATCCATTACTTCGGCGTTGGCGTCTCGGGCGGTGAGGAGGGCGCGCTCAACGGTCCGTCGATCATGCCGGGTGGTCCCGAGGCCGCGTACCCACGCATCGCCGGCGTGCTTGGCGCCATCGCCGCGAAGGTGCCCGACGGGCCCTGCGTGGCGTACATGGGGACCGGCGCGGCCGGTCACTATGTCAAGATGATCCACAACGGCATCGAGTACGGCGACATGCAGCTGATCGTGGAGGCGTACGACATCCTCAGCCACGCGTGCGGATTCTCCGCGATCGAGATCGGCGCCATCTTCGCGGAATGGAACCGCGGCGAACTCGACTCCTACCTCGTCGAGATCTCGGCCGCGGTCCTGCAGTCCGTCGATCGCGACACGGGCCGCCCGATTGTGGATGTGATCCTCGATCGCGCCGGGCAGAAAGGGACCGGACGATGGACAGGTCAAGATGGACTGGAACTGGGTGTGCCGATTCCCACGATCGAGGCCGCGCTGTGGGGGAGGAACATCTCAGCGCTCAAAGCGGAACGTCTGGCCGCGGCGAAGGTCCTGAAGGGGCCGCGCCAGTCGCGTTTGCGCGGCGCCTCGGCCGAACGTCTCGTCGCCGCCGTGCGCCAGGCGCTCTACGCCTCCAAGATCGCCTCCTACGCGCAGGGGATGTCGCTCCTCGCGACCGCGTCGGCCGAGCGCGGCTACAGCCTGAACCTCCCGGAGATCGCGCGCATCTGGAAAGGCGGCTGCATCATCCGGGCCCGCCTGCTTAACGAGATCCAGGCGGCCTTTACGCGCGATCCCAGGTTGCCGAACCTGCTCCTCGACGCCGATTTCCGGGCCGCGATCAACGAGCGGCAGGCGGGTTGGCGCCATACGGTGCGC
Source organism: Chloroflexota bacterium (assembly GCA_016875715.1). Taxonomy (GTDB): domain Bacteria; phylum Chloroflexota; class UBA6077; order FW602-bin22; family FW602-bin22; genus VGOZ01. The sequence goes on from VGOZ01000003.1 coordinate 56,905, forward strand.
ACCGCGATCGGATTGGGCATCCCGTGCCCGGCATTCGGGTCGTCCCTGGCCTATTTCGATAGCTACCGCGCGGCGCGCCTCCCGGCGAATCTCATCCAGGGGCAGCGCGACTATTTCGGCGCCCACACCTACGAGCGCGTGGACCGCAACGGCGCGTTTCACACGGAGTGGCTCGTACCCGAGGCGAGTGCGAACGGGGCACGGATCGTGACGAGTCAACCTGCGGGCCGGGGCGGAGGGCATTGAGGGGACTCGCCCGGCGACACTTCGCCGAGCACGGCAGAGAGCAGATCGAGCGCATCGCGCCGGAGGGTGCGGCGTTCGATCTGCGCCGATGACGCGAGCCGATCCAGAGTCTCTGTCTCGCTGAGGCCGCGCACCATCAACGCGCGCCCCCGCTCGCGCAAGCGCACGCGATAGTCCTGCGTCAGCCTTCGGTGCACCGAGCGAATCGCGGCCTGACCGGCCGGGCTCTCCGTATCCATCCCAATCCGTCGCGCGTCGCCATTGAGCGCCTTGAACCCGTATGGGAGTTGCTCGATCGTCCGACGGCGCCCGACTAGCTCCTTTCGCACCGCGCGGCGTCGCTCGAAATTACGGAGGATCGCGCGGGAAGAGCGCTCACCGCCCGCGATCGACGCCGTCACGATCGTTTCAGCGGCCTCCTCGTCGCTCGGGTCGTTCCGGAGCAACTCGTCATCCGGGATTCCGTCGCGCTCGGCAAAGATCGTTCGGCGCTCGGCCATCGCCGCCCCGAACACGCCTACACCCAGCAGGTAGTAGGTCGATGCCACTTCGAAGTCGGACGAGATGTCGCCGCGGCGATCTAGGCTCGCGAGGCGGCGGGCGAGGCTCCAGCCGGGCAAGGGCGCGTGAAACTCTTCGGCGTCGATCGCGATCAAATGGACGTCCGCCGCCAGGATGGGCCGCGACTGCGCGCAATTGACCTTCGAACGAAGGTAGGCCACGTTCAACGGACGTGCCGGGGCGACGAATAGACCATCCTCCACGGTTGCGCCGTCACAACCCTCCGGAAGCAAGCCGGCCAGGCGGTCGCCCCCAATCTCCAGGAGCCGGGTGAGGACTGGCGCAGACACCTGGTCGTGTTCGGCCGTGTCGAGCGTGAACTTGAGATCGATCGGGCGCAGGACGGTTCCTCTGCCCGGAACGACACCGAGCGCGACGGCATCGGGATTGCGTACGCCGAGCGTCCCGAGCCATCGGGTGATGGACCGTTCCCGCCACAGATCGACGGTGCGCACGCCGAGAATCGAAGGGATGCGCGGACCGGCCACCTCCTCCCAGCGGGCGCCCAGACGTCGCCCGCCGTCACCCCAGGAGGCGATCTCACGGAGCATCCAGAGATCCCAGCCGAGCAGGGCTGGCAGCTCGCTGCGCCGGAGCCAGCGCCGGAACATCAGAACGCGGCTCTGCGGACGACCAGGAGTGCGGCGAGGATCCACGCGCCGATGAGCGGTCGCGTAACGCCGGCGAGACGCTCCTCTTCGATGCGCGCCCAGAAGTCGCCGAGCATGCGCAGCCGCCAGATGCACGCCAGGACCGACGCGCCGATGACCAGCGCCGTCGCGGGACGACTCGATACGACGCCGTGGATCAGGTCACTACCCACGGGTGGCGTGCCGACGGGAAGCAAACCTGCAAGCGCGAGGACGCTGGCGACAAATGTCACAGTGGCCCCGTCAGTGGCGCGTGCAAGTGGACCGGTCCCTGGGCCACCGCGCGCCTCCCGCGCGACCAGCGCAAGTCCGCCGACGGCGAGCCACCCGACCCGGCTCCACACCGCGTCGGCCGCCAACGATGGGTCGAGACCCGCGCCAAGGCCAATGAGCGCCGTCCCGAGGGGGTACGCCGAGATCGCCAGAAGGAAACCACCGGGCCGCCGATCCGCGAACGCCCACAAGCTTCCCAGAAGAAGCAGAAGAACCCCGATCAGCTCGAGAAACCCTCTTGCACCGACCAGACCGAGGAGCCACGGATGGAGTTCCAACGCGCGTACGACGATGGCCGCACCGCCCAGCGAACTGGCCGCGAACGCGATCCAATGGTCCGCACTCGGCGTTGAGGGAACCGCGAACGTGCCGAACCCGGAGAAGCTCAGTCCGCATACGAGCAAGATCGCGAGGGTAAGACGCGCGATGAGCGGATCGACACTGCCGCCGCTGGCATGGTCGACGAGAGCGGGGAGGAGCGCTCCGATCGTACCCACCGCAGCGATGGCGGTCGTGCTCGATACGATCCTCTCCGGCTGGCGATCGGTCGCCAAGGTCGCGCGGAGGGCAAGGAGAGCCGCCACCGTGGCCAGGATGCCCGCCCAGACGTGATCGGTGGCGATCCACGCCGCCGATGCGAGGACGAGCGCACCTAGGGGAAGAACGAACGCGCGCCCGATGGGCGCGCCTCGCGCCGAGGTGAGCATGGACACGCCAGCGAGGCAGAGCGCCAGCAAATGCGGCACGAAAGCAGCGGCGGGCGGAAGGGGCACCTGCACTCCCCTGAGTATCAGGAGAATCAGGAGGAGCGCCGACGCGGCAACCCCTACGGCCAAACGCACCAAGATCGAGAGTCGGGGCGACAGGCGATCCCACTTCCACGCGACCGGTACGGAGTGGAAGATGGCGGTGAGGAAGCCCGGCACCACCAGACCCAGCGCGGCCGCCATTCCCAGGCCTTGATGAACGCCCAGAGCGAGCGCGCCTACGGAAAGTAGGATGGAACTCGCGATGAGGCCCGATCCGCCGCGCTCGACGGTCAGGAGCAGTCCAGCGACGAGGATGGGCCATATCCAGGCCAACTCAGCATCAAGCCGGCCGGTTCCTGTCAGCGGATAGTCGCGTGCCAGGACGGAGCTGGCTATTCCTGCCGCACCGGCCAGGAGCGGTGCCTGCAGCCGGCTGAGCCGATCGCCCTCTCGCCCGGCTGATCCACGCCACAGCGTCCACACCCCGGCGCCACCGACCGCCGCTGCGGGCATGACGCCGTGGGCCAGACTGCCGGTCGCCCGATACAGGCACATCGCCACCGCGAGCGCCAGCGCGCCGATCCCCAGCGAACGCGCTCTCCGGCCCCGGAAGAGGAACGCGATTGCTCCGTTGGCGACGATCAAGACGGCGATCAGAACGGTGGCCCACTCCGTGGCATCGCCGGCCAAAACGCTCACCACGTGGCGAGTATGGCGAGGACTCCGAGAAGCATCACGATGAGCACATGCGCTGGCACCCTCTCCAGAGATGCGAGAGGGCGGGCGATCGCGTCGCCGGCCGCGATGAGGAGGGGACGGGCGAAGATCCACGGCAGGCCCTGCAGCACGAGGTTCCTGCCGATCTCGCTTCCGCCACCGGGCGCGACGTCGCGCCAGAGGAAGATCGACCGGCGCGCCAACCCGATGTCGCGGGCACGCGCGAGGGCGATGCCGCCCAGCGGGATCGCGCAGGTCAGCGCCAGGGCCAACGCGCCGGGGACACCGAAGAGGCGGTCGTACCCGAGATCCCAGGCGACGCTCGGAAACGCCGCGGCGGCAGCATCGCCCACGGGTCCGATGATGAGCGCGATGGCAGGCAAGATGCCGAGGACGAGTGGAATCCAGAGCAGGGCAGCGGTCACCGCGACCCGTTCGGACGGCTTGTTCGCGTCCCGTGGTAGGGCGAGGCCGCTAGCGTGCCGAACGATTGCCGCCGCGATCACGATCGGCGCGCACACCACGATGACCAGCACTCCAGGTTCGGCCGCCTCGATGAGGGCCAGGAGGAGGAACCAGCGCCCCAGGAACGCGGCCGAGGGTGGAATGCCGAGTGTGCAGAACAGGCCGATGGCGCCGGGAAGCACGCCCAGCGCCCCGGGAACGCGTCGGGTCTGCGCCCCGTGGGGATGTGCCGAATCGGCCGCGAGCGCGATCGCCGCCCACGCCGGGATCGAGCCGAAGGCGACGAGGATCGCGCCTACCACTCCGACCGGCGAGCCGAGCGAGAGACCCGCCGCCACGAGGGCGAGTTCGACCCCAATGCCGACATCCACCGCCATACGGAACCGCCGCGCGAGCAGACTTGCCGCCAGCGCGACAAGCACGGCCAGAACGGCGATGACGAGGCCGGTGCCCGTCGGCGCATCGTGGCCCACGACGGCACGGATGAGATACCCAATCCCGCCGATCTGCGCGAGCATCGACCCGAGAACGTAACTTGCGCCGGGCAATCGGCTCAGTTCGATGCCGAATCCGTTCATCGGTACGACCCGACCTCGCGCACAGAATGCGATAAAGAGCACCGGCTGCACGATGGCAGGATTCGCGATCGCACTGGAGAGTACGACGGCGGCGTCGCCAATGAGGCAGACGAGCGCAAACGCAGCGATTCCGCGACCACCGGTGCGGGTCGCCCGTGGGTCAGTACGGCAGGCTAGCCACGCGGCGATCGCGGCGAGCGACGCCCACATCGCCGCCGCGGTCAGGTCGGTAGAGGTCAGCGAGAAGCACGTCGCGCATCCGGCAGCAAGACCCGCTGCTGCGAAGGGAACGGCTCGGGAGCGATCAGCGGCCAGTCGCTCGATCGTGGCCGCGAGGGCTAGGAGGCCCGCCACGATCGCCAGCGGGAAACCGAGTGCGCCGTCGAGCGACACACCCCATGCTAACCTAGCCGTCGGTTCTGCCCGGCGCGTTCGGCCCCGTGGAGAACGAAGGAGCTAGTCGTGGTGCAGCAAATCGCATCCGAACGGCTGGTCGCTACCGATCAGCGACATCTCATCCATCCCCTCCATAACAGTACGCATCGCGCGCGCATCCTCGCTCGCGGTCGCGGCGCCCTGCTCTGGGACATGGATGGTAGAGAGTACATCGACGGGCTCTCCGGACTATGGAACGTCAACGTCGGTCATGGGCGCGAGGAGCTCGCCGCGGCGGCACATCAGCAGATGAGCACGCTCGCATATTGCTCCGGCTACGTAGGTCAGTCCACCGAACCGGCGATCGAGCTGGCGGAGCGTCTCGCCGGCCTCGCCTACCCGAACCTGAACACGGTGTTCTTCACCTCAGGCGGCGCGGAGTCGAACGAGTCGGCGTTCAAGACCGCCCGATACTACTGGAAGCGTCACGGCAAGCCCGGAAAGGTCAAGATCATCTCTCGCCATCACGGCTACCACGGCGTCACGATGGCGGCTATGAGCGCGACTGGCATGAGTGTATACCACACGATGTTCGGACCACTCGTCCCGGAGTTCGTGAAGATCGACGCGCCCTATCTGTATCGATGCCCTCCGGGCATCGATACAGAAGTCTGGCCGGCCGCCACGGGAGCGGCGCTGGAAGAGAAGATCCTCGCCGAGGGCCCTGACACCGTGGCGGCCTTCATCGCCGAGCCGGTGATGGGCGCAGGTGGCGTGATCCCGCCGCCGGACGGCTATTTCGCGAGCATCCGGGAGATCTGCGATCGGTACAACGTGCTGTTCATCGCCGACGAGGTCATCACTGGCTTCGGGCGCACCGGCCGGTGGTTCGCACTCGATCACTGGGGCGTGCAACCCGACATCATGAGTTTCGCCAAGGGCATCACCAGCGGTTATGTCCCCCTGGGGGGCATCATGGTGTCCGACGCGATCGCCGATTCGATCCGCTCGGGAAGCGGCGCCAGCGCGTGGATGCACGCCTACACCTACTCAGCGCACCCGACCTGCTGCGCGGTGGGCCTCGCGAACCTGCGGGTCTTCGAGCAGGAGCGACTGGTGGAACGGGCGGCCGAGAATGGTGCCTACCTGCAGAAGCGCATGCGCGATCTGGAGGCGTCGCCCCACGTCGACGGCGCCCGCGGCCTTGGGATGATGGCCGCGGTGGAGGTCGTGGCGTCGAAGGAGGGGCGGCGAGGGTTTCCGCCCGAGCGTGGCGTTGGGAGCCGCGCGATCGCGATCGCGGCAAGCCGCGGGCTCATCACCCGCACGCGCGCCTATCCCGGCGGTGAGGCGCTCTGCCTCGCTCCGCCGCTCGTTACGACACGCGAGCAGATCGACCGCGCCGTAACGATCCTCGGAGAATCGATCCAGGAAGCGATCCGCGCGACTGCCTGAGTCGGCATCCCAGGCGTGGCGGCCGCCACGCCCGATGCCTCAACTCACCCAGGCCACCGCGTTGGCGAGCATGCGCTGCACTTCCACGGTCTCGAACGTATTGTTCGCGTGGCCGAGCGTCGTGAAGAACACTTTGCCTCGTCCGTACGAGTGGGTCCAGGCCATGGGCAGGTTCTGGCCGTTCCAGGGCGCCGTCGCGAGGACCGATACCGTGGGTTCCCAGGCCGACATGTAGATCTCGTCGCGTACCGTGAAGTCGGAGATGCCCTTGAAGATCGGGTGATCGGGCGCCTGGACCTTCACCGTGAACTCGAGACCCGGCGGATGCCAGTTCGCGGTGCCGCCGGTGAGGCGCATCGAAGCGCCATCGATCCACCAGCCCGTGCCGTGGATCCCAACAAACCCTTTGCCTGCCTCGATCGCGCCGAACAGTCCAAGGGTCTGCGTCTCGTTCAGTTCGTAGTGCAGCTTGCGCGAACCGTCCGGCAGTCGCTCGCGGCGCGTGAAGCCGGTGCCCAGGACGATCGCGTCGAACCCACCGAGTCCGCTCGCAAGGACGTCTTTATCGTCTGTGAGCGTGCTCTGGTGTCCCGCCCCCTGGAGCGCGGAATGGATGGTCGGCGCGCACGTGTGGAAATTGTGATTGGTTCCGTTGAGAACGAGGACGCGGCTCATCACCCACCTCCGGGTCAGTTGGACGGGATTCTACCCCTTCAGCGATCGAGGTACCGTCGGGTCAACTCGATGTAACGGCGTCCATCGCGTCGGGTCTCGGCAATCTCCGTGCCCTACGAGAACTCGTTCCACGTCTCGACCGCGATGATGCGGCGTCCACTCGCGACCGCCTGCTGGAGCTGGCGCTCGTACCGACGACCGCCCTCCCGGTCGATGTCGAAGCAGTTCTGAGCCGCGCCTCCCTGGCAGAACTGGGGGTTCTTGAATCCCGGATCGACATAGGCGACGGTGAAGCGCCCGTCGGCATTGAACCCGAACGGCGCGGCGCCCCCCCCCGCCGTACAGGCCGTCGACCCGGAGGCGCGCCGTATCGCCTGCGTGCTTGGCGAACTCCCACTGCGATTCCGCGACGACATACGGTTGCAGGCCGCCGAAGTCGGCCCCGAACCGACGGGTCAGATAGTCGAGCGTCTCCTGATCGAATGAGGCGACCCAGAGCGTATCGTAGAGCCAGACCACGGGACGACCATCGATCGCCGCCCAATGACGCGGCGGGATGCGCGAGTAGAAGTCCCGCACGTTGATATAGAAGTACTTGCGACCGACCTCGGCACGCAGATCGGCATTGGCAAGAATCGTCGTGTCGTAGAAGAGACCGAGCTTGAGCGCGTTACCCTCGCCGGCGAGCCGATCCAGCGCCTCGACCGTGGGCGGTATGCCCTCGGTGCTCCAGTAGTGAGGTGAGGTCGGGCCTGTCGTGCGTCCCGGGTGGCCGGGCTCGCCCCAGTACACGGGTGAGACGAAGTTCAGCCCGGCGGCGCGCATGTCCGCGAACTCGCGATAGTGCGTGTCCGGGAACAGGAAGTGATACCGATCCGGAATCGGGGGCAGATTGAACCGCTCGGCGAATCGGGCACGGCGCGCGGGATCGGTCAAGTCGTGCCAGTAGAAGTAGTACGTCGTCGCGAGTCGAGCGTCGCCCCGAAAGGACTGCACCTGCTCGCGATCGAACGCCGCCCCGAGGTACGGCCCCGGGCGCGCCCAAACCAGGGCCCCCGGATGGCGCGGCGGGCCACCGGAAACGAGCCGTTCGGAGGCGGTCGCGGGCGTCGGGTATCCCGGAGGCACGAGATTCGACTGGCCCGGGTACCCAGGGTGCGGTGTGGCCGTGGGTGACACCGTCGGTGGCGGAGGTAGCGGAGGTCGTGCGGCGGATGGATCAGCAATCGGAGTCACCGGCGGAGGATTCGCGGCGGGACCGGGAGTCGGCGAGGCGGGGGCAGCAGTCGCTGTTTGGGACGGGGCGGCGGTCGAAGTCGGGACCACAGTCCTCTGATTTGCGATGGCCACCGCCTCAGCGCGGACGGTCGCGGTGCGATCGCCGCCTGGCCCGGGCGGCTCGGCGCCGCAGGCGAGCAGGAGCGGGAACGCCAGAAGCGCCGCGCGAACGGTCCCGCGGAGCACGCCTACCCTCCGGGTCCCAGGATCTCCTGAGCGTAGGCTTCGGCATCGTCCTCTGGCCGGTAGCCGAGCCGCTCGATCGTCTCCGTGATGTCCCAGTGGCGGCGCGCGTTGCGGGAGATCGCGTAGTAGATGCCGTAGCCGATCGGACTCTCGATCGCACGCCAGACTACCTGCGTAGCATCTCTCGGGCTGAGCCACATCCATAGTCCGATCTCGTCGTGCGGCCTGGGGAGGAACCAGCCAATCCGCAGACAGATCACTGCCAGACCATGCTGATCGTGATACCAGCGCCCGAGAGTCTCGCCAAAGGCCTTGGACACGCCATAGAGAGAATCCGGGCGGACCGGCTGCGAACAGTAGATGGGCCACTGCTGATCGCGGTCGTACATTCCCATCACGTGGTTGGTGGTGGCAAAGACGACCTTGCGGCAGCCAGCAGCGCGCGCGGCCTCGTAGACATTGCGCGCGCCGACGATGTTGTTCTCCAGCACGCTCTCCCAGGTCCCGCGGGGGCTGGGATCGGCGGCCATGTGGACGACGGCATCCACGCCGACCAGAGCGGGCGCGAGCGCCTCGTAGTCCGCGCAGTTCGCGATGTGGACATCCGCAACCGGAGGGTTCGCCGGGACGGTGCGGTTGTACTGAAGGCGGAGATCGTACCGATCGGCCAGCGTCGCGGCGAGGTGGCTCCCGATGCGACCTGCCGCGCCGGTGATGAGGACACGCTTCCTGGTGGTCATCGCTCGGACGCCAGCGCGGCGAGCTCTCGCTGGGCACGGGCGACGACCTCGCGCGCTCGATCCACTCGGGACCGATCAACTGCGGCCATATGCAGGCGGCGGTGGTACGTCTCGAGTCGACCGGTCAGACGCGCGAGTTCGGCGGCGACGGGTTCGAGCAGCGCCGGGAAGTTCTGCTCGGCGATGTGATAGGGCGTCCAGGGAAGGGCTCCACTCACTGTGCTACCTCCACTGTGGGACGATAGCCGAGCCGACCAGCGATCGGACCGGAACGCGCGACCCGGGGCTAATCCCATCAGGCGCACGCGATCGCCGGGAGCCGATGGACGGATTCGAACCCTCGACCTGCTCTTTACGAAAGAGCTGCTCTACCCCTGAGCTACATCGGCGCGCGTCGAGGAATCGTAGCCCCGCGTCCGAGGACCGTCAACGGAACCGATGATTCGGTAGTGGGTCAGTCTGAAACTCGCCCACTACCCGACGATCGGACGAGCCATCTTCAGTGCATCTCCCAGCAGGCGTCCGCACGGCGGCCTGGTACATCTATTCTAGGACCACCCTCACCGTTATGATTAGTTGGCGTGGATGCGCGGGAGCGGCTACTCCGCCTGGGCTACCTCAAGCAGGCGAGCAGCATCGCTCCGACCGACCCATCGGCCCGGCACGAGCCGCGCGGCGCGACCGTGGAGCGCGACCAGGTGCGGTCGCGGCCAGATGGCGTTACTGTTCAGTCCCGCGTGCACCCGCTCGACCACATCCACGCCGCCATCACGCTCTCCGACGCCCTGGCACACCGCGGTGAGCAACTGGCGATCCTCAGTGGCGACGAGCGGTTCCGCCGGGTGGATCCCGCGCGCCTGGCGATCCTCGACTGCGAGACAACCGGCCTCTCCGGCGGCACCGGCACACTCGCCTTCCTGCTCGGCGTGGGAACGTTCGCCGAGGGCGGGTTCCGGATCGATCAGATCGTGGTGGACGACCCGGCCGAGGAGCGCGCCGCGCTGCAGCAGTTCGCCGCGATCCTGAAGGGTAAGGATGCGATCGTCAGCTTCAACGGTAAGACGTTCGACTGGCCTCTGCTGGAGATGCGGTTCCTCTACCACCGGCTGGATGACTGGCCGCGCGCGCCCCTGCACTGCGATCTGCTATTCCCAGCGCGCCGAATCTTCCGCCGGCGGCTCGGCGGTTGCGCGCTGCAGAGACTCGAGTCGGCCGTGCTCGGCCTAGCGGATCGCGACGACGACATCCCCGGTTGGGCTATTCCGGGGCGCTACTTCCAGTACCTGCGGAGCCGCGATCGCTCGGCACTGGAGCCGATCCTCGCCCATAACGCCCAGGACATCCTGACGCTCACCGCGCTGCTCGTGCGGCTCGGGCGTGCGGTCGGGAATCCGCCGGCACCTGACGAACACGATCCGTGCGATCTGGTCTCGGTTGCCGGTGTGCTCGAGGATGCGGGCCATACGGATCGCGCGCTGTTCTGTCTTGAGCGCGCGCGTGCCCATCCCGGATTCGACGACGACGGGCTCCGCGCACGGGCGGCGCTGCTCTACCGGCGCCTGGACCGACGCGATCGCGCGGTCGCGATCTGGGAGTCGCTCGCCGAGGCAGGGGCACTCTCCCTGGAGCCGTACGTGGAGTTAGCCAAGCGCGCCGAGCACCGGTTGCGCGATTACGCGCTGGCCAGCGATCTGACGCAGAGGGCTCTCGGCGTGCTCCCGCGCATCGCCGCCCACCTCCCAGCCTTCGAGCGGCAACGCGTGCGCGAGGGACTCGAGCACCGACTCGAACGAGTCCATCGTCGAATCGCGCGACGGACCCTTTAGGATCCGCGATGAGCGTCGATCGCGTCCGCGCCTTACTGAACGGCCACGGCCTCGGCGATCGCATCGTGCACCTCGCCGACGATACGCGCACGGCGGCGCTCGCCGCGGCGGCTCTGGGAACGGAGCAGGGCGCGATCGTGAAGTCGCTCGTCCTGATCGCTGGCACGCGCCCCGCGCTCGCGCTCGTCAGCGGCGACCGTCGGGTCGATCTCGCCGAGGCAGCACGGCTTCTGGGCACACTGGACGCGCGCATGGCCTCGGCGGCAGAAGTCAAGAGGATCACCGGATTCGCGATTGGCGGAATCCCACCCGTGCACACGGCCGCGGATGGCTCAATCATGAAGACGCTGCTGGACCGCGAACTCTTCCGGTTCGCCGACGTCTGGGCCGCCGCAGGCAGCGCCTACGACGTGTTCCCGCTCTCACCCCGGGAGCTTGCGGAGTTCACGGGTGCGGAGGTCGCCACGTTCACGCAAAGCTGAGTTCGCAGGGGTTGCCTCAGTAGAAGGTGGACGCCAGCCGCCAGAGATCGAGATCGACAGTGCGGTTGCGGGCCACGACGGCCTTGAGCGGCACCGGCACGATGTCGTTTCCCCGCAGCGCGCCGAGATGGCCGAAACGTCCCTCGGCGATATAGCCGACCGAGGCGACACCCGTACGCGTGGCCAGGACACGATCGAACACCGTGGGCGAGCCGCCGCGCTGGAGGTGGCCGAGCACCGTCGTGCGCGTCTCGAAGCCCGTGCGCTTCTCGATCTCGCGCGCGAGGACCTCGCCGACGTTGCGGCGGTCCAGACGTACGTGACCGAACGCGTCGGTGGTCGAGTCGCTCGGTTCGACCGGCACGTCCGGGAACTTGGCGCCTTCGGAGACGACGACCACGCTGAAGTCCTTCCCGCGCTGGCGGCGGCGGCGCAGGCTATCGCAGACCGTCTCCACGGGAACGTCAACTTCGGGGATCAGAATGTAGTCGGCACCTCCGGCCAGGCCGCCGATCGTGGCGACCCATCCCGCGTCGCGACCCATGACCTCGACCACCATGACGCGATGGTGCGAACTGGCAGTCGTATGCAGTTTGTCGAGCGCATCGACCACAATCGTGACCGCCGAATTGAATCCGATGCAGGCGTCCGTCTCCGCGAGATCGTTATCCATCGTCTTCGGCACACCGACAGTCTTCAGACCGAGATCGTGCAAGCGCGATGCAACCGAGAGCGTATCGTCGCCGCCGATAGCCACCAGGGCGTCGATCCCGTGGCGCTCGAAGTTGGTGATCACCTGGTCGACGTGCGCTTGCTGGCGCAGCGGATTGGTGCGCGATGTGCCGAGGATGGTTCCGCCCAGGGGAAGGATGCCGGATACGTCGCCGGAGGTCAACGGGCGGGCGATTCCCTCACCCAGCAGTCCCGCCCACCCATTGAGAAACCCGGTGACCGACCAGCCTCCACTCTCGGCACTGCGGACGACCGCGCGAATGGCTGCGTTCAACCCGGGGCAGTCACCGCCCCCGGTCAGAACCCCGATCTTCATGATTCACAGTCCCCGATCAAACAAAAAACGGGTGACCTCTGGTCACCCGTGACCCGCCCACAGAGCGTGCGCAGTATATAGAGGGCACCATGTGTCGTCAACACACACGGGCCGCGGCCGATGACGTGGCGCTCGCGGCGCGGTCGGCCGAGGGACACCTCGACGCCTTCAACGAACTGGTGGAGCGCCGCCAGGACCTGGCTTTCGGCGTCGCGTTCCGCATCGTCGCGAACGCGGCGACGGCCGAGGATATCGTGCAGGACGCGTTCATCGCCGCATACCGCGCCATCGCATCGTTCTGCGGCGGCTCGTTTCGCGGCTGGCTCCTGCGGATCGTCGCGAACGATGCCCACGATGCGCTGCGCCGGCACGATCGCCATCCCACCACATCGCTCACGAGACCGGCGGGCGAGGGCGACGGAGAGGAGATGGCGATCGATCCGCCGGGGACCGAAACGCCGACCGAGGAGTCCGCGCTGCGCGGCGAACTCGCGGAGCACATCAACCAGGCGATTCAGCGCCTCCCCGTCGATCAGCGCACGGTGATCACGATGATCGACATCCATTGGTCTCAGCTACGAGGAGACTGCGGAGGCCGCCGGCGTCAACATTGGCACCGTGAAGTCACGCCTGAACCGCGGCCGACTGCGGCTGCGCGAACTTCTCCGGGAGTCGGAGGAACTTCCGGCCGCCGCGTATCGTCATGTGAGTGTGGCCTGAATGGGGATGGTGAACGAAAGTCTACGGCGGTTGTGGGGCGATCAGCACGGCGGAGCTGATTTCTCGGCGTATCTGGACGATCGCCTGGATGCGCGTACCCGGAGGCGCATCGACCGGCACGTGGAGCGGTGCGCCCGATGCCGCGACGAACTGGCCGCGATCCGACAGACGCGCGACCTGTTGCGCCGGGTTCGACCGGTCCGCGCACCCCGCTCCTTCGCGCTGCGACCCTCGGTGGTCCCAACCCGGGTCACCCTCTCGCCCCGACTGATGTACCGAAACGCGGCCGCGGCGATGGCGGCCATGCTCATCGCAGTGAGCGCGGCCACGCTCGTCTCGCCGCCGGAGCGCATCGTCTCGGGGACGATGCGCTCTCGGCGGCGGCACCGTCGTCGGCACCGCTGGCACAGGCTCCTGCCGCGAGGGCGCGCGACGCCGCGGCCGATCGCGCGGTGACGGAGCCAAACGCCCGACCGGTCGTCGGCGCGTCGGCCTCCGCGGGCGCACCGCCGGCGCGAGTGGACGCGGTCCCCGCCAAGGCACGGGCCGCATCGGGGACCGCAGCGAAGGCTCCGGAGATCGCCGCGGCGGCGCGCCTTGCCGCGCGGGATGGCGCGATGCGTCCCTCGGCCGCCGAGAAGGCGACCGAAAGCGCGAAGGCGGCGGAAACCGCGGCGGGTATGGTGATCGCATTTCCGACCGATGGGAAGATTGCCGAGGTTCCGTGGGCCGTTCTCATCGGTCTGGCGACGCTGACGGTGTTGAGCGATGCCCTGGCCCTCCGGATGCCCTGAGAGCGCGCGCCTCGGGAGTCCCGCTCAGCCCGCCGGTCCCGGCACGGGGAGGCGCATCAGGAGGAGTTCGAGGGCCATTCGTGTCTGAACGTTCTCGTCGAGCTGCCGCTTCGCGCTCACCAGGGCGACGAGGGCATCGCGCGCCGCATCGAGCCCGAGCGCGCGATTCAGAGCCTCAGCGTCTGGCTGGAGTCCGGTGAGGACCGCGTGCTCTCGCTGCGCGGTGTGCGCGAGCACGACGTCGCGCCACACAAGCGTCAGGGCGCGGAGCAATTCGGTCGTTCGTGCCGGATCGCCGGAGTGGGTGCGCATGAGCGCGTCGACGCGCGCGAGGCGGTCCGCCACCGGCGCGCGACTGAGGGTGAGCGCCTCGGCGAAGTATCCCAAGCGTCGCTTTCCCTCGGCCCCATCGGCCAGCAGCTCGAGGGCAATCGCCGGTGACCCATCGGCCGCACGGGCGATTCGCTCGGCGAGGCTGTCCTCTGCCCCGTGCTGGATGACGAGAAAGTCCTTCAGATCCGGCCGCGGGACCGGGCCGAAGCGCACGATCAGACAGCGCGAGAGGATGGTCGAAGGAATAAGCCCTTCATCGACCGCGGTGAGGAGGAACGTGACGCTACTCGCCGGTTCCTCGAGCGTCTTCAGGAGCGCGTCGAATCCCGGCAGAGAGAGTTCGTCGGCGCGATGGATGATGTACACGCGCCTCCCGCCCATCTCCGGGCGCCGGGTCGCATCGATCGTCGCCGCACGGACTACCTCCACGGAGATATTCCTGGGCGCCCGGGCGCGACGTTCGTCGGCGCCGGTCAGCCGATCGATCACCCGGACATCGGGGTGGGTGCCCGCGTCGATCAGACGGCAGGAGCGACAATCTCCGCAGGCGTCGCCCCGCGCAGCAGGCAGCGAGGGTTGGTCGTCGAAGAGCGAAGGGGGGCTATCGCCGGATGTATGCCGCGCGCAGTTCAGCGCTCGCGCGAACGCGACGGCAACGGAGTGCTTGCCGACTCCCGTGGGGCCGAGAAAGAGGTAGGCATGCCCGGGCGTCCCCGCGATCGCCGCAGCGAGCGATCGCTTCGGCCGCGGATGCCCAACAATGGCCGGGAAGGTCGCGGTCATCGTGCGACCGGAGCGCTCTCCAGAGCAGCAATCTTGTCAATCCGCCGCTGATGCCGGCCTCCGGCGTAACTCGCATCCATCCATGCCGCGACGATGTCCATCGCCAGGCCATCGCCGAGTACGCGGGCGCCGAGGCAGAGGATGTTGGCATCGTTGTGTTCGCGGCTCATCCGCGCCGAGAGCGTATCTCCACACAGCGCGGCGCGGATCCCGTCGATCTTGTTCGCCGCGATGGAGATCCCGATTCCGGTACCACAGATGAGGATGCCCCGCTCGGCACGCCCGGCGGCCACCTCGCGCCCGACCTTCTCTGCGTAGTCGGGATAGTCGGTCGAGGTCTCGTCGTGGGTTCCGAGATCGCTGACAATCTCGCCTCGTTCGCGCAGGAACGCGGCGATCTGGGATTTCAGGCGTACGCCGGCGTGATCCGCACCGATGGCGATCATGGTGCCTCCCGGCTGCCGAGGATAGCGCGCACCGCGCGATCGCGTCCAAACAGGTCGGTAAGCAGCGAGATCTCGGCGTCAGGCAGCGCGGTGGCGAAGATGCTCGTCGCCGCCTCTCCGCGATCGTCCGCAATTTCAAGGACGACCATCCCGAGCGTACCGAGCAGTGCCCGGGCCTGAGCGAGGAGACGCCGATGCGGCGTCAATCCATTGGCGCCACCATCGAGCGCGAGCCTCCCTTCCCAGAGCGTCAGGGAGGGGGCCAGACGCGCCACGGAATCGGTCGGGATGTACGGCAGGTTCCCGGCGATCACGTCCCACGAGCCGACGACACCATCAAGGAGGTCAGCCTCCTGGAACTCGATACGGTCGCGGACGTTGTGGCGGACGGCGTTCTCACGGGCAAGGTCGATGGCGCGAGCATCGATGTCCGTGGCGTGCATCCGCGCGGTGGGCACCGATTTGGCGACGGCGATGGCGATGGCGCCGGAACCCGTACCGACGTCGATGATACGAGGGGCGGCCAGTCCGCGCTCGCGAATGAAGCCGAGCACCTCCTCGACGATCATCTCCGTTTCCGGACGGGGTATGAGCACGCCGGGGCGCACAGCAAACGGCAGACCGAAGAACTCCCGCTCGCCAATGATATAGGCAATGGGCTCGCCCCGCGCGTGCCGTTCTAGCGCCTCCTCGAACCGCAGTCGTTCGTGGGGCGCGGGCGCATCGCCGAGGCGCGCGAACACTCCGGCGCGATCGACCGACATCGCGCGAGCCAGCAGAAGCTCGACATCGATCCGCGCCTCTTCATCGCCCTGCTCGCGAAGCCACGCCGTAGCGGCACGGAGAAGAGCGCCGACTGTGAGCGCTTCGCTCACGTCACGCTCCGGACCCATGACCAGCGCACGCGCCGCGCGTCACGACTTCCGCAACGGGTTCGCCGCTCAGGCGGCCTGATCGTCGGCCATGAGGCTCCCATCCTGCGCGGCGATGAGCGCCTCGATAATGGGGTCAATCTCACCATCGAGCACACGCGCCATCTGGTGGGTCTTGAACCCAACCCGGTGGTCCGTGATGCGATCCTCCGGGAAGTTGTAGGTGCGGATCTTCTCGCTCCGATCGCCCGTACCCACCTGGCTGCGGCGCGCATCGCCGATCGTCGCGGCTCGACGTCGCTGTTCGAGATCGTACAGGCGGGCGCGAAGGACCGCCATAGCCTTGGCCCGATTCTGCAGTTGCGATCGCTCGTCCTGGCACTGGACCACGATCCCGGAAGGGATGTGGGTGAGCCGGACCGCGGACTCCACCTTGTTGACGTTTTGACCGCCTGCGCCGCCGGAGCGATAGATGTCCACCCGTACGTCCTCGGGATTGATCTGGACGGCGAACTCCTCCACCTCCGGCAACACCGCGACGGTCGCAGTGGAGGTGTGGATACGCCCCTGGGCCTCCGTCGCCGGGACCCGCTGGACGCGGTGGACGCCACTCTCATGGCGGAGACGGCCGAAGGCACCACGGCCACGGATTTCGAAGACGACCTCCTTGATTCCACCGATGCCATTCTCGCTGAGGTCGATGAGTCCTACCGGCCAGCGTCGTCGCTCGGCGTAGCGGCAGTACATCCGATACAGGTCCGCCGCGAAGAGTGCCGCTTCGTCGCCGCCAGCACCCGCGCGGATCTCCACGACCACGCTCTTCTCGTCATTCGGGTCGCGCTCGCGGAGTTCCTCTTCGAGTGCCTGCCGCAGAACCGACTCACGTTGCTCGAGGTCGGCGATCTCTTCACGCGCCAGGATCTCGAGGTCGGCATCGCCCTCAGATTCGCGGAGGAGTGCCCGCGCGGCGTCGAGTTCGCGCTGGATCGTCAGCCACACCCGGGCCCTCTGAGCAGTATCGGCGACGGCGGCCTGCTCCCGACCGACCTCCTGCAGACGCAACGGGTCGCCGAAGACCTCGGGGCGTGCGAGTTGATCTTCCAGATCCTCGAACCTCTCGACCACGCGGTGCGCCCGTGTTTGCAGGTCCACACGATCGATTCTATGGCAGGCTGGCTCGCCGACGGGGTTCTAACACCCATTTACTGTCAAGCAAATCGATACTCGGTCGGTGCGACTCTTCGCCGTCGCTCTGGCCGGACTCGCCGTGAGCGCGGCCGTAGCCGTCCTCCTCGCCTACGCCGTATTCAACCGCGCCTTCGCCAGTACGGTCCAGCCCGGAGTTGACGTCGCGGGCATCGACATCGGGGGCATGGACGCACGGGCGGCACGTGCGACGGTGGCTCTGCGTTACGAGAAGTACCTCGATGTACCCATCAGTCTTCGGGCCGATCACCGCGAATGGACAGTGACACCGCGGAATCTCGGCGCACGCAACGACATCGAGCCCACGCTGCGAGCAGCGCTCGCGGCGGGACAGTCACCGGTACCCATAGAACGACTGGAACGCGGATTCCTCGGCCAGCACCTGCGGATCGCGGTCCCCGAGCCCGCGATCCACGTCGAGGAAGCGCGCGTTCGCGCTTTCGTGGCGGACCTGAAAGGCAAGGTGGAGACGCCGCCACGCCGAGCCGAACTGGGCCTTCAGCCCGGAAGCGGTGTCGTGGTACTTCCCGCTCGCAATGGAGCGCGTCTGGACGTCGACCGGACCACGGGGATCGTGCGCGCGACGATCCTTCGACGCGAGTCGGGGCCGATCGCACTGGCGATCGAGGAGATAGAGGCACCGGCTGTTGCAGGCGACCTTGAGGCGATTCGGCAGGCAGCGGAGAACGCGGTTTCCTTGTCGCTAACAGTCCAGGCGGAGTTCGACGGCGGTGTGAAGCGCTGGCATCTAAGTCAGTCGGATCTCATCGCCATTACGTCCCTCGTGACCACCGACACCAATCCGCCGACCTATCAACTCGCAGTGGATGGCACGCGCCTGACGGCCTGGGTCCGAAAGATCGCCGCCGAGGTCGATGTCGGACCCCGCGATGCGCGCATCGAGCGCAGTCGCGCGGGGCTCAAAACGATCCGTCCCGCACAGGCAGGTCGGAAGGTCGATATCGCCGCGAATGTGGACCGCGTGCGCCATGCGATCACCTCGCCTAACCGCGTCGTGCTGCTCTCCATCACGCCCGTGCGAGCCCGGTTCGACGAGGCGACGCTGACCGCCGCAGACTTCCCCGACCTCATCGAGGAGGCGTCGACGGTCTACGGCGGCACCCTGCCGGACCGGATGTTCAATGTCGAACTCGCGACGAAGCGTTTGAACGGTGTCATCGTGCCGCCAGGAGCGACCTTCTCATTTAATGAGGCGGTCGGCGAGGTCAGTCTGCGCGCCGGGTATCGCAGCGGTTACGGGATCACGCGGAGAGGCGACGATATCGTCACGATCCCTAGCGAGGGCGGGGGCATCTGCCAGGTGGCGACTACGCTCTTTCAGAGCGTCTTCTGGTCCGGTCTCCCGATCGTTGAGCGGAACTGGCACCTGTACTGGATTCCCCGCTACGGCACGCCGCCCAAAGGGATGCGCGGTCTGGATGCGACGATCGACCAAGTCTACAACACCAGCGGGGATCTGCTCTACGCCGTCGATCTGCGATGGCGGAACAGCACCGGCTCACCCCTCATCGTCAGCGCGACCACGGATGGCACCACCCTCCGAACCTCGCTCTGGGGCGTGAATCCGGACTGGGAGGTGCGCGCGGAGCCGCCGCGCATCGAGCGCGTCGTCAAGTCGGACGCTCGGGTCTTCTGGCAGCACGACCCGGATCTGCCGGCGGGCCGTGAGATCAAGATCGAAAGCGCCCAGGATGGATTCGAGGCCACGATCGTCCGTACA
Organism: Chloroflexota bacterium; assembly: GCA_016875715.1. Lineage (GTDB taxonomy): Bacteria > Chloroflexota > UBA6077 > FW602-bin22 > FW602-bin22 > VGOZ01. The sequence goes on from VGOZ01000003.1 coordinate 76,104, forward strand.
GTCACCCGCGGCGATCGCATCGTCGACGAGACCAGACTTCGCTCGACCTATGGGCCGTCGCGGAACGTGACGCTGTACGGTGGACCGCGCGATCCGGCCCGAGAGGCGGCCGAACGTTCACCGATCGCCGATCGTCCGGCGACGCCCGCGGCCGGCGCGGCCGGCTTCATCACGCCGGTCCCGGACATCACCATGACTCCTCGCCCGTCGCGTACGGCGGCCCCCGCCGGCACGGGTACTCCGAGCAGGACGACGCCCGAGCCAGCGGTCACTGGCACGCCGCGCGGCAACCAGACCCCGACGACCGCTCCCTCCGCCGCGACCCCGGCAACCCCGCCCGCGATTCCCGCGACACGGATCGCCACCGCTAGTCGGACCGCCGCGACCTCGACACCCGCGCCACGATCGACGCCCCACCGCGACCCCTAAAGCGGTCGCCGAAAGAGCCGCTTACCGGAACAACTCCTGGCCGGCCACCAGCGTCATCTGGATGAAGGGCGCCGCCAGGATACCGACCGCGATCGTAGCGATCGTGGCCACGATCAGCGCCAGACGAACCGCCCCAGCGGCAACGACTGCAGTCGCATCGACGGCATCGAGAAAGTACATCGCACGGATGACACGGATGTAGTAGTACGCCGCAATCGCGGTGTTCAGGACGGCGATCAGGACCAGGAGGACAAGTCCCTGCTGATAGACCGTCAGGAACAGGTAGAACTTGGAGACGAAGCCACCCATGGGCGGCATGCCGATAAGCGAGAGAAAGCTCAAGGTCGTGAAGAGAGCGAGCCACGGTGCGCGGCGCGCCAGTCCGCGCATCCCGTCGATCTCCTCCGTTCCCACGGCGCTGGCAATAGCGACGATGCCCGCGAACGCGCCGAGGTTCGTCAGGACGTAGGCGAGGAGGAAGTACATGAGACCCGACGCGGTCTCAGGCTGAAAGGACGCCAGAGCGAGCAGCACATAGCCGGCCTGCGCAATCGAGGAGTAGCCGAGCAGACGCTTCACATTCGACTGCCGCAGCGCCGCGACGTTCCCGACCGTCATCGTGATGATCGCCAGAGTCGCCATCAGCGGCGCCCAGAGCGGCTCGAGGGGGATCAGTCCCTGGCCGAAAATGCGGATGAGCAGCACGAACCCGGCCGCTTTGCTCGCCACGGACAGAAAGGCCGTCGTGGGCGTGGGAGCACCCTGGTAAACGTCCGGCACCCAGAGGTGGAACGGCACCGCGCCGATCTTGAAACCGACGCCGGCCAGCACCAACACGATGGCGACCGCGGCGAGTGGACCACCTTCGCCGATCCGGCGGGCGATGTCGGGCAGCACGGTCGTTCCGGTCGCGGCATAGATGAGCACGATGCCGTACAGGAACGCCGCCGACGACAACGCCCCCAGTAACAGGTACTTGAGCGCGGCCTCTGTCGAACGCTGGTCGCCCTTGAGAATGCCGACGAGAATGTAGAGCGAGATGCTCGCCATCTCGAGCGAGATGTAAGTGGTGATGAGTTCGCGACTGCTCGCCAGGAACATGAAACCGAAGGTCGCGAACAGGATCATCGCGTAATACTCGCCGGGCGGGAGCGCGCGTTCGCGGGCGTAGTCCACCGAGATCAACAGCGTCACGGCGGCCGCGAGGAGGAAGAGCGCCTTGAAGAAAACCGCTGTCGGGTCGATGACGAAGGACCCGAAGTAGGAGATCTCGTATCGCCCGGCAAGCCCGGCGAGCGCCGCGAACGGCGCCACGAGACCGATCGCGGCGAGATAGCCGAGATTCAGTTGCGTATCGCGGCGCTTTGCCAGGAAGTCGATCACCACCACGATGCAGGCGAGGACGAGCACTAGGAGTTCGGGCAGAATGTGGACAAGATTGAACTCTGGGCTCACGGGCGACCCAACCGGAGGGCGAGGGCATGGGCACCGGGGTTGATCACGTCGACGAGCAGCGAGGGCACGCTCCCGAACAGGACGATCAACGCGACGAGCGTGAAGAGAGGCACGAGTTCTACCCCCCGCGCATCACCGAGGCCGCCGTAACGCCCATCGAGCGGCCCGAAGAAGACCCGGCGCACCGTCCACAGCATGTACCCGGCGCTCAGGACGATCCCGAAGACGCAGATCAAGGTAATCACCGGTTGCACCGGATAGGCACCCACGAAGGTGACGAACTCGGCGATGAAGCCACTCATCCCGGGAAGGCCGAGCGTGGCGAGTCCGGCGATCGTGAAGATCGCCGCCAGAATGGGTTGACGCGGCGCGAGACCCCGCATCTCAGCGATCTGCCGCGTATGCGTCTTCTCATAGACCGATCCCACAAGCAGGAACAGCAGGCCTGAGATGAGCCCGTGGCTGAACAGCTGGATCGACGCCCCGGCCAAACTGATGGAGGTGAGCCCGGCGATACCGAGCAGCACATATCCCATCTGGCTGACGCTCGAGTAGGCGACCACCGCTTTCAGATCGCGCTGCGCAAGGACGACGAGCGCGCCGTAGAAAACGTTCACCGACGCGAGAATGCCG